>JBFKKF010000109.1:0-6208 GCA_041631355.1 Bacteriovoracaceae bacterium
CTACACCATGGCCACTTGGAATATTAGAATCAAAATAGAGTCCACGTCCAATATCTGCTTTTAATCGAGAAATATCTAAGGCCTTATTAACAATCCCGGAACCAGATAAATAGTCAGCAAAGTCATCTAAGCGCAGTTCCTTATTTATCTCAGATGGATTGATTGAGTAGGATAGATTTCCTCCGTACATCTTAAGCGGTAGTGCAAGTCCTTCAGAGCCCTTAATGATTGCGTATTCACCGAATAATAATGTTTTTGCATAAAAATATTCGCAACTCATAACAGGTAAGTTCCCACTCCAGCTTCATCGTTAATAATTGACTCACAACAAGGTTTGAGTTTAGACGTGATAAAATCAGCAACTTTATCTTTGATCTTTTTAGGATAGATAAGGTGAATATTTGGCCCAGCATCAATAGTAAAATAGACTGGTAAATTTGTATGTTCTCTAAATGAGCGCACTAACTCAATGATTCTTAGTGAGTTCGGTTTAAGTAATACAAAAGATGGAGATGAAGTCATCATTAATGAATGAAGTGTCAGGGCCTCATTTTCAACAACTTCGCCAAACGCATCAAAATCACCATTTCTTAGAGCATCAACTAACGATCTCATATTTTCATGGGCCTGAAGCTCTCTAACCTCTTTGTATGGGTGAGAGTTCATCATGCTATGTCCTAGGGAACTCGAAACAGACTTTTCATCAGAGGAGACAATAAGAATGGTGTCCTGAAGATCTTTAAAGTCTTCATGATAGTCTGTAAACTCAATTGCATACTCATTCGAACCCATTTCAAATTTAGTTTCTCCCCAAAGCACTAAATTACTATAAATGCTTCTAGAGGCACTTCCAGAGGCAAGTCTTGCAACGATACTTGCTTTATGTCTAAATTCTTCTTCAGTTAACCTTGGTGAGCACATCTTTACTAAACATGCTGCCAACGCCGACATAGCAGAAGCAGAAGAAGCAATACCCGCTGAGTGGGGAAATGAATTGTTAGAAGAGAGATGAAACTGATAGTCTTTGAGTTCAGGCAATACATCTTCAATGCTATCAAGAAAATTTTGAATACGAGATTGAAATTTATGCTCTATATTACCCTCAAAGTTAAATGAAAGCAGCTTTCCTTCGCCCGGAGTATAATGATATTTAATATGTGTGTCTGTATAACAATTGCGAAGTGTGATACTCAATGAGGGATTAATAGGAAGTTGTCGACCCTTTTTACCCCAGTACTTTACAAGAGCAATATTAGAAGGTGAGCGATAGGTATATTCATTACTGAGACTTGACATAGGTACCATCAACTCCTAGTAGGTCCGAACCAGAGTCAAGCATATGACCACCGATACTATTCATTCGTTGTAGTATGAGTTCATCAAAAGAGATAAGAGTCTCATAACCTTTTGAGATAAAATACTTTTTAGTCTCTTCTTCTGATTTGTTACTGGTCACGAGTGCAAAATCTCCCCCCCAAGCACCAAGAGACTTCACTGCCCCCCAGTAATCTGAGAAATAGAGATCTCTTACCCTCGCTAAATCGAGAGCATTAGAAATTATCGTTTCGTGTTCAAATAGATATTGTTCAAACTCTTCCAAATCAATCGCAGTTAAAATGCCATCGGTTATGGCATTTAACTTTTTAATTATTTGATCTTTTGGCCCAGAGACAATTTCACGGTAGCGTTTGATACTATCTCTTGAATTTTGTTTTTTATTCAAATAAACAAAGTAAATATTATTTTTAAATACAGGATTAAAGTCGACTGTTTCCCAGTGAGGCCCACGAGATTTTATTTGATAAGTTATTGGTCCCATGGATTGAGCACAGGCAACATCATAGCCAGAACTAGCAAACGTTTTTGCCTGTAGCTCATAAGGACTAACATATGCCCATTGTGCAATATTATAAACCAGTGTGGAACTACTTCCGAGTCCCCAGTTTAGAGGAAACTCAAGTACCGTTTCTATATAAACATCAGCATCATCTCTTAGAAAATGGATATTTAATTTTCTGGCCTCTCTAAGAACGGTTTGGAGAATTGTCATTTCTGGAGTAACTGCTGCTTTTTGATCAAGAAAGTTAAAATGCCATAGTTCGAAAGCTGTTTCAAACCAACATTTGTTCTGATTATCAACGCTTTTCCAATAAAGTTTTGGATTATTTGAAGGCCGATACTTAACATGCATACGTTGCCCTAGCTTAGTTGGAAAGGCGAGGGATTTGGCACCATCAAGGACAAAATATTCAGACGTTAGCAGAAGCTTTCCGTGTCCATAAAAATATTGTTCACTCATAAATTCTCTCTCTCAAAAGTTAATGTAATGTTTTAGACTTTTCTAGTAGCTCTCTCACACTTGAAAAGGACACCGTTTTATCTTCAAAATATTTTTTTGCAAATTCTATTTGATCTTCTGTCGCATTAAGCTGATTTAGAATATTTAATAAATGCATTTTCATATGACCCTGCTGAATACCTGTGGTTACAAGGGATCTTAAGGCCCCAAAGTTTTGTGCGAGTCCAACACAAGCGACTATTTGCATTAATTCCTTTGCATTTGGCTTTCCTAGAATCTCCAAACTAGTTCTTGCGAGTGGATGTAATGAAGTGAGTCCTCCTACAGTTCCAAGAGCTAAAGGGATAGTAAGTTCAAAACGAAACTGTCCATCTTGTAAACTACAGCTAGATAAACCTCTGTATTTTCCGTCTTTCGCAGCATAGGCATGGCCACAGGCTTCAATAGCTCGAAAATCATTTCCTGTTGCCAAAATCACAGCATCAATACCATTAAATATTCCCTTATTATGAGTAACAGCTCTTCCTACGTCCACTTTGGCAATATTTACGGCCCTTTCGAACCTATGGGCAAACTCTTTAGCACTCATATTGTTTGGAAAGCTTCCAAGTTCCTCTATAGGACATTCCACATAGGCCTTAACTAAACACTCACTTGTATAATTAGAGAGGATACTCATGATGATTTCAATATCTTTTTCCACGTCATTAAAAGATTCGTGATATAAGGCAAGACTTTTAAACTTTTGAGCAAATCCTTCTAAAACAGAGTTAATAAAATTGGCCCCCATCGCATCACAAGTCTCAAACTTTACTTCGATTTGATAATAGTTTTCTAAACTATCTGTTTTATCAACCAAGGAAAAATCTAGGATTCCCCCTCCTCTTTTTTCCATATTAGAAGTTAACTCTTTTACAGAGAATAAGAGTTCAGACTTAACAAGACTGAAAAAGTTAAAAAGTTTTTTCTTATCACCTTTCCAAATGAAATGAACATGACCAACTTTTGTGCTGGAGATCACTTTTGTTTTAAATCCACCTCTTTCCAGCCAAAACTTAGCACTTTTACTGGCCGCTGCTACAACTGAGCTTTCTTCAATAACAAGTGGTACAGAATATATTTTATCATTTATTGAGAAGTTTGGAGCAAGCCCGTAGGGAATATAGTAGTTAGTTATGGTATTTTCACTAAATTCATCAAACACTTGTTGTTCATTCACATCAGGGTGCCAATATTCTTTTACTTTTAAAAGCTTTTGCTGACTCTCCGAAGGGAGTTGACCCATTAGCCAGTTAATCTTTTCATTTTTACTAAGTTTAGAAAATCCAGATACTGCTTTCACATTTTCCTCTCTAAAAAAGCTTTTGCCATAAGCATCCCATCCTTAAGCTCAACAATAAACTCTCGTAGTTGCTCATAATCATCTTTTGCATATTTTAAAAACTCAGACGCCATTCCTATAGTTGCATTAGGAACGATTTTATCTAAGTACTGGTAGGCTTGAATGGGAGATTTAATCCCACCTGAAACAATAAATTCAGGACATTTGGATGACAAAGAAGGATAGAATTCATTTACCCAGTCAATCATCTCTGACGCATCATGGCCTATATATGCAAAATCTTTCCAATGCGCCCTTTTACCCGATCTCTGTCCAGATAGTCTAGTTTGTTCTAATAAAGTGAAATTTGTACCGCCAAATCCTGCAAATTCGATGGCCGCCAATGGTAGATCCATTAATGATTTTAGACTCTTAGGGCCAAATCCTTGACCAACTTCTTTAACAATAATTGGATAGCTGGACGTATTTAAAACTGACTGGATACTCTCCAAAGGTGCTCTTTTAAACCGATCCCCCTCTGGCTGCATCCACTCCTGCATAGGGTTAACGTGAATAATTATTCCATCTGCTTTCAAAGCTCTAGTGACTTCATTAATCCTATGTAAAGAGTTGGTATCTACTAATGTTTCAATTTGGGCCACCCCAAAATTTGTAAATAAGGGCATTCCCCCCATCAAATGCTTTATATTAAAATCTTCAAAGCGATTATCGTCATCAAGAAGTGCACGACATGAACCTAGCCCCATCCCAAATTTAAACTCTCCACAAGCTCTTGCTAAATTACTATTGATTGTTTTAGCTAACTCTGTACCACCAGTCATACTAGAAACCCATAAAGGAAGATCAAACTGATAATTTAAAAAGTCCTTACTTAATGTATTATCCTCGACACTAGGGTGAGCACTGTACAATGGTTCATAGTAGAAATCATTTAACTTCCCATCAATTGAGGTTCTCGATTCAAAAGTTAAATTAATGTGATCTTTTTTTCTATCTTCACTCATAGCTTTGGTCCTAGTAAAAGAACAAATTCACACTTTTCCTTAGGAGCTTTAGTAATAATATCAGAAATACTGCCTCTTAAGAGTAGTTCATTTTTATGATTTAAATTTATGCCGACAAATACTTCTCTATTTAAAGATTGTGTTTTATTAATCTCTGCTAGCTCATCTAATAATCGGTTAAAGCGATAGGGAGTATCCATTAACACACTAACTTCCCTTTGCTTGCATATTCGCTTTAAATTGTCAGATCGCTCAGTTTTTTTGACTGGAATAAAGCCTTCAAAAATAAACCTATCATGGGAAAAACCTGATAGAGCAATAGCAAGGGAGATGGAGTTAGAAAATGCTGTTGCACTAACTTTTAATCCTTGATTGTGACAAGCACTAACTAAATCCTTACCAGGATCACAAAATGCAGGTAAACCACAGTCACTCATTAATAACAACGTGTTACCTGATTTCATCTTCTTTAATAATTCTGTCTCTAGCCCCTTATAAGTGTGCTCATTAAATAGAATGAACTTATCTATTGTTTCCCTTGGTAGACCGTATCTTAACCACCTTCTTCTACAAGCTTTTTCCTCTTCAACTAAAACATATGCTCCTTGTGCTAGAGCATTCATAATAAATTGTTTGGTATCATCTGGTAGGATATTTTCATCATCAATAGGAGTCGGAATAAGGATCAATTGACCACTCATAATAACTCCTTAGATAGATTAAGAAATAAGTCAGGTCGATGAAAGTCCGGAGTCTCTTCTTTATTAATATTAAGGGCGTAATAACAACGATTATCTGGTGTTCCAAGGCAGGCAAAAACATTGCCATAAATATCACCATCTTCACCAGGAAGCTCCGCATATGATAACTTGATACTGACCTCAAACCCATTACTGGTTTCTCTTTGAGTTGAGTGAAAATCAAGTTCCTGAACCGGAAGGGTTTCTAACCTGGGACTAATAACTTTAAGTGCATATTTTTGCCCCAAGGGTGAAACTTGTACCTCTAAATATTCACCGTTAGGGTTTCCTTTTCTTAAAAATACTTCCACCACATCAAAGTTCCAAAGTCCTATATTATCCAAAGTATCTAAAGAAAATGAAGGATCCACATTGATATCATTAGTGATTACTGAGAAATCAAATTGCAAATAACCATCAAATTTTTTTATAGATACCTGGACCTGGCCAGAGTTAAGAGAATTTAGGTGATGCGCAGTCAATTTTTGCATGGTTCCTTATAAAAAATCCTATGCCCAATGACAAGTTTCACAGAATAAATTATCAAGTATTTATGAATGTTTTTTTCTTAATTTGTCCCATAGGGCTAGAAAGATTTGTGCTTCGCGAAATCAAGCTCAAGTTTCCAGCAGAAATGGAAAATAAGCTGATCCAAGTAACAGAAATTACGAAGGGAGGAATTGAGATCCAATGTGAGCTCTCTTTTGGGTTGAGTCTGAATAAATACTTAAAATGTCCCTCTAAAATATTGCTAAGAATTAAGTCTCAAAAATGTAGAGATCTACCAAAACTGTTTAATACTCTAAAGAAAATTGATTGGAAA
>JBFKKF010000110.1:0-6197 GCA_041631355.1 Bacteriovoracaceae bacterium
GCGGTTTTGAATACTCGAGACTTACTGAGAGAGTTTCCTCAACTGTTAATGGTTGACTCTGAAAGAATAGCACCTGATGACTTTATGGAAATGATGCGATCTTCTCTTGCGACAGAAGAGGACCTTGCAGTTAATTCTTATCGAAAGCAAAAAATTGACGAGTTCCAAGATCGCTATTTAGACCTTGTCGATAAAGTGTCCAAACTGTTCCAAGAAAGTAGAGAAGATACGCTTTTACAACTGGCCAAAAGATCACAGATCATAAACAAGCCTTATCGAGTGACTGGAGACGCAACAACTTATATTGTTTCTTTGATTCTGGAACATAAGAAAAAATTAAAAGTTGAACAGGTTGATGCTCTACTCGATGCACTTGCTATTTCGCAAAACTTAGACCCAGATCAAAAACTAGACTATCCTAAGGACTTTCCTAGAGATATTTTTTTGAAGATAATGCACATAGTGAAGGAACACAGAGAAGGAATATGAAATTAGTTTTTTATAGTGGTGGGGATGCCGAAGATAATAAGAAGCTAGATGAAAAATTATTATCTTTATCCACAAAGAAATCACTTACCATTGCATTTATTCCATCCTGTAGCTACTTTTCAGAAACCGAGTATGATGACTTCATTGATCAATACAAAAAATTAGGAATTCAAAAAATTTTAAAGTTAAATATAGATCAACCTTTTAGCGAGCTAATGAGGCGGGCCATTTTTTTATCCGATATTATTCATCTTGGAGGTGGTAATACTTTCTACTTTTTAAAACACCTAAGAAGAACAGGTATGTTGAAGGAGCTTAGGGAGTGGGTAAAAGGTGGTGGAATACTATCTGGTCTTAGTGCTGGAGCCATTATGATGACTCCAAATGTTGAAACAGCAAGTTTTCCATCTTTTGACCGGGATGATAACGAAGATAATGTTAAAAACTTGAAGGCACTAAATCTTGTGGACTTTGACTTCTTTCCTCATTATAAAAATTCTAAAAGGTATGATGAAGAACTTGCTGCCTTTAGTTTAACGAGCCAACGGCCGATGTACGCTCCAGTAGATGGAGCGGGAATTATAGTTAATGATAATGAGTTATCTTTTGTTGGTAAGACAGCTTGCTTTTTTATGGGTCAAAAGTACTTTATTCAAAAATAACAGACCTCTTTACCCTGACATTTTTCTTGTGATTTTGCATATTTATTTAAATTTTTTCATTCCTTTGTCGAAAAGATATTATGGGCATAACAGGAAAAGATTTTTTAAAGTTAATCAAGTCAGCCGTATCAAACGGCGTAAGTGATATTCATATTAGAACGAATGAAAAACCTTGCTTTCGCATTAGAGGAGATCTTGTTCCTGTTAAAACAGAACTCTACGATGCGGATGACCTTATTACAGTTGCAAAAGTATTATTAAGGGATAAGCCTGGAGATGACATTCAAAGCATTAAACAACTAGATGGGTCATTTGAAATTCCGAAGCTATGTAGAATTAGATACAATATGATGAGATACCAGGGACGGCTTGGTATTATTTTGAGAATTATCAGCACAGATGTCCCCACAACGGAAGGGTTAGGTTTGCCTCGAGTTATAAATCGAATTGCCAATGCACAAAACGGTCTTGTTTTAGTCACTGGTGCAACGGGAGCAGGAAAAAGTACGACCCTAGCAGCGATGATTAATCATATCAATAATACACGACCGGTTCATATTTTAACACTAGAAGATCCGGTGGAGTATATTTATCAACCCATCAAGGCAAGAATCACTCAAAGACAAATAGGTGAAGATACCGAAGACTTTGTTACAGCTCTTAGGGCCGCTCTAAGGCAAGATCCTGATATTATCTTAATAGGTGAAATGAGAGATGCTGAAACAATTAGTATTGCTTTAAAGGCCGCAGAAACAGGTCATTTAGTATTTGGAACAGTACATACTACAGATGCTATAACCACTGTCGGAAGGCTATTGTCTATGTTTCCTGCTGAAGAGCAAGATGCAGTTCGCGCGCGAATCGTTGAAAACCTTTATGCAACCATAAGTCAAAGGTTGATTAAGACTATTGATGGTCAAGGTAGAGTAGCAGCTCAGGAGATTATGATTACATCCCCAGGAATTAGAGAAGCCCTCGCGGATCAACTCAGAATGGGAGAGATTTATAACTATATCACTAAAGGAAAGCGCGGAGTTGGAACTCAAACATTTGATCAACATATTTATGATCTCTATAAAAAAGGAATTATTTCTCTTGAAGAAGCCAAGGCCAATGCATCAAGCGCAGAAGACTTTGAAAGAAATTTAATGTTTGGGCAGGAAGAAAATGATGAGACAGGATTTTACTAAAATTCTAACATAAAGGTCACCGGACCATCATTTACTGAATAAACCTTCATCTCTGCTCCAAATCGTCCCTTTTGAATATTTAATCCTAGTTCTTCCAATTTATTATTGAATGACTTGTAAAAAATCTTTGCCTGTTGAGGGGGCATGGAGCGATCAAAGCTAGGTCGATGTCCCTTGTATCCGTTCCAGCTCAAGGTAAATTGACTTATGGATAATATTTCTCCAGAAACCTGTTGGATGTTTTGATTCATTCGATTTTGCTCATCCTCGAAGATTCTTAGGTTCTTCAACTTATAAATCGCCTTATCAATGCACTCCATAGTGTCCTCAACCTCAAAGCACACATAGAGGAGAAATCCTTGTTTGATTTCGCCTATAATTTCACTTTCAATCTGGACGTTAGCCGATTTTACTCTTTGGATAAGTAATTTCATTAAAAATACCTTTTATTATGGTTTTGATAAGGGATATCTCTTAAAATGATTTTTTGCAGCTTTTGATATCGTCTTTTATCAACCATGATATCTTTAACATGATTTTTATAAATATTTTCATTTTTTAGCTCAGTCGTTTTTATATAAAGATATTCTCCTAATATATGTCCCACATTTAGTGATATTTCGTATAGATCTGTAAGCTTTAGTCCTTTAGTTAGAGATGATATATCTTCTCCATCTAAAACTTTAAGTGAAATTTGATTCCAATGAATCTCTTTTTGAGAGAGACTTTTATCATTTAAGCTGGTCTGCAGGTCAAGGTACATTTCACATTTTCGGTGAGGATTAATAATCTTAGAAAAGAAGTATGCCGACATGGCCTCCCAAATAAATAAAATAATCTTTTTAGTAGAACTCCTGGAGTTTAAGATATCTTGAGGATAAATTTCTCTGGACTTCAGTTGAATGTGTAAGATATGAATTCCCGCCAAGTAAGAGATTCTATTCATGGAGTAACTTGAGCAGTAAAAGATCGAGCTTCCTGGAAGTTGAAATGACTTATTGGTCGCAATTAAATAATCATAAAATTGAGTTAGAACATTTTTATCTAAACCTTGAACTTGTTCCTCTATGTATTCTAAGTTAGTGTGGTCGTGTAGATTAAAATTTTCAATTTCTTCCTCATCCGCCACTATATTTAAATGATTAATAATCATATTAACGATATTTAAAAAGTTATCTTTCGTATCATCTGAAAAAATTTTTTTCCCATTTTCAATAATATAATGGTGAATATCAAAGTCGGGGTCGTCACAGAGATTTTCATACCAATAAATCATACTCTCATACTTAATCCAGGGTGGGGCAGAGATGATACAGTATTCGTTAGGGGTAAATGAGACAATTCCTTGTTCTATATCTTGGGCGATTAATTTCCAATAAACTTCGTCCAAGTTTTGATGGAGTATAGTCATCTCTAAGCCTGGACATTTTTGGTTTAGAAGTTTCGGAATTTTATTGGGGCTAATATGTAGTTCTCCGTATAAAACCAAAAAGCTAGAGTTAGGTGATTCATTTCTAGCTTCTTGAATAATATTAGCCGCTTCGTGATCCCTTTGCTCCAAACTTCCTGTTCTGTTCAATCCTATAATCTTGATATTATTTTCTTTGGCAAGCTCATAGATTAACTTGTAGTGAGTCCAGGGAAAGCGCCACGAATCATGATAGTTAATTGACTCTAAAAACTCTAACTCGGTGATATGGCCTTCTAGGTAAGTATCAATAAAAAATTGCTTATTGGCCGCAACCATCTCTAGTCCAATGATGCAATTATTTTTATTTGAAATAATGAATTTAAGGATTCGTAAGACATTTCTAATATTTTGGTCAAAGGTGTGGAAGTCACCTAGAAACAAAACATCAGTATTTAAAACCTGCTTTTTTAAATCCTCCATTTCAACAATATTAAACTCTCTATTGGAGTATCTAATTTGGTCTTTTAAGTACTTTTGAAGTTCCGGGTTAAAATCTTCGTAGGAAAGGGCCTTATTTTTTAAATTTTGATAAATTTTTTTTCTTAGATTTACAATTTGGCTTTTCAATTTTTAAGACTCCTACATCTAATAGTTTAGTATGCTTGATGCAGATGACAATAAAAATTTAACGAGAAAATATGGTTGAGTTTAGAAGTTGGTTAAAGTCTTTGTTCAGTTGAGTATCTAGAGATTCCAATGTTTCACTTAGTTTATTAAAATTAGCAATAATGGCCTTTAAGTCGTTAAGCTGTGGAACTTGAACTCCCTGAAGAATTTTTGACATAGGAATATTAGTTACATTTTGAAGTAAAAACTCTAAAAATGAAATCATATCTTTATCACTAAATAGTGTGAAAATAACTTGATCTTGGTGGTACAGCTCTAATCCGTAGCTGGTATAAGAAGACTTCTCCTCTGTTATTCTCTTGATTTTAGTAAGTGGACTATGAATATAGTCTAGTGCCTCAGAATTAAAACGTGAGTAAATATCGCTGTTGTCCGGATAGATTGGATAAGTTTTTGATAGCACTAAAGGGGAACTAATGAGTGGGTTATTAAAATTGATACTTGAGCCACGGTTGTCGAGTTTATCCAGTGCACTCCTTATAACTCGTTTAAATATTGAGAACTTACTTAAAATTTCAGCAGGGTATTCAGCAATCATATTTGAAAGGAAAGGAATGATTTGAGAATATTGTTTTTCCAAAGAGCTTGGGTGAGTATTTAAAATCTCTTCAGTATCTAGGTTTAATAATCCAATGCCGCTACTGATTTGTTCCGGTAGAGCTTTGGTAGAGTGAAAAAACTTAGGGATAAGTATTTTATTAAGTTTGGCCTTTACTTTTGTACTGTCATTACTAAAGGTTAGGTTAATTAACTGGAGACCAATCTGAGAGCTAAAATATTGTTTGAATAAATGTGTATTTAAATTTGGCCACTTGGGATAGGCGTAAAAATAACTACAATTAGTATGCCCGTACTCATAGGCTTTTGCTTCTAGGGACTTCGTTGGGATGACCTCTATATTGACTCCTTCTTTCATTCTCTTGTCTAAAATAAAAGTAAAGTCAGATTTCTGTCTTCCAAAACTCTGAGAAAAATCAAAGAGAGAAAAATCTTGCTTGTCGTTATGAAGTTCATCAAAGTTTACGGCCTGAAGATCATAAAAATATTCAAGAGGGTGGCATGAACTCATTAACTTGTTAAAGAAATGAGGGTGTGTAATTTTACTCGAGTCTTTAGATGAAGAATGAATTAGTTGTCCCTGAACAATTGCATCTTGGTAAAATTCCAGTCTGAAGTTATCAAGGCCTTTCTGGTAGAGTGGGGGGACATCATTAAGGTTGTTTTCAAAAAATGATTGGGATAAATTGGTTACACTGTTAAATTCTTGAAAGGTATTTAATTCACCATGAAACCTGAAGCTATAACAAGTTTGTTTATCCGGAATCTCTGGGAGAAATGGAGGTTGTTTTCTGAATATATAGATATAAGAACCAATTTCTCCACGTCCTTGAATATTGTTTAGATTAATAATCCCCTCAATCTTAAACTCCTTGAGCAGTGATTCAATTTTACTTTTTTGACTTGGAACAAAGAGCTTCTTAGTTGTGATTAAAAATAGAAATCCAGAGTCTTTCAAAAATGCTTTTTGGGTGGAGATCTGGTTAAACATATAATGCTGAGGGTTTGCTTTTGGAATATCGATTAAATTTAGTACAACTCTATCATATGTAGAATGAGATAGGTTTGAATCGTTCATAAGTAACGATCTTTGAACTTCATTTGTGTTTTTTCTGTTATATAAATGTGAATTAATGATATTACAAACAAAGGATCTTGGTTCTCTACCTTGAGAGTTTGCAATTTGAGATAAGAAAGTTA
>JBFKKF010000111.1:0-6193 GCA_041631355.1 Bacteriovoracaceae bacterium
GATAATCTTTTTTAAGAGTCTGCACCAGGCCATCTTCACCATGGTATTCCATTCCTGGAGGTTTATTGACCACGAGAAAATCAATATGCTCAAAAACAATTTCAACTTCCACTTTGATCTCTTTTAACTTTACCAAGTTTAGTTCTTTGAATTTTATCTACCAGAACAATATCTACAGGTAAAAGCGGCGGAGGAAGTCTTTGTTCCAACAGAGTTCTGAATGTATCACGGTCAGATTCTTTAGAACTCTCCAGTAGAAATTGCACCCGTCTACCTTCCCGTGCATCTTCTACAATTTGAAGTGCCACTTCGCGGTAAATATTAATTTTGAGTCCAATACTTTCAAGAATCTCTTGAATCTCTAAAAGGTTGAATAGCCTTCCTTTAATTTTAATCATGGAATCACTTCGTCCCATAGGCTTGATCAACTGTTTGCCCTTACGACTAAGAAACTCCAGGTTATCTTTGAGATGAAAGTTTTTATTATATTTTGTGACTGAAATAGCGTTATCAGCAGCTAAAATCATTTCAAGTGTTGCTAGCGCAGGTGATGAAATTTCAGATGTATCTTTATCAATGTGATGAATTGGTAGGATTTCTAAAAAACCATCTGAATCCTTTGTAAGATAAGAACTTGCAATTTGCGAACATAGCTCTGTCATTCCATAAGTTTGGATAAGGGGATATCCTAGTTCGAGTGCCTTATCTCTTAGCGCTTGACTTAGAAAGTCACCACCAATAAATATTCCTTTAAGGCCGATGGGAGCTTTGAGATTTAATGAAACTAGATCATATAATTGGGTCGGAACAAGAGAGCTATACTGTATCCCCTCCAAAGCTTGATAATATTTTTCTGGATCCCACTTAAAATCACATTTCTCAACTTTAGAGTCACTTAATTGGGCCCTAATGTAAATTCCAAGTCCTCCCACATGATAGTGTGGAAGAGGATTCAACCAAGTATCCTCACTAACCGTATCTAAGAACTGGTTTACAGCGCGAGCATTTGCCACTAAAGCAGATTTAGAGAGTGCGTATGATTTTATAATACCACCTGTGGTCGTACCAGAGCTTAAGATAAATACATGGTGAGATAGCTTTAGCTCTTTCCACGCTTTAAGCAGTGATTCTTTTTTTGAGGAATGAATATAGGGAGGTATAAGATATAAATTATCAGAACTAGCTAGATCAATTTCTTCCATGTTAGCTCCTCTAAATTTTTATACATCAACTCAATTGCAGACAAATTTGGACGACAATGTCCGTTAACGCAATGAAATAGCTCTAATTGCTCATGGAAAAGATTAGGTGTATTAATACCGTGGTACAGTTCTAAATCTCCTTTTTCTAATAGCTCTAGGTAGCAATGATATCTGCCCAAATCGTGTCCCATATAGGATGAAAAAACCACCTTATTAAAACTTCCGGGGGATACATCGATATTGGGTTTATAAATTCCATATTCAATAGAAAGAACATTTGATCCCAATTGATTTCTATCTAGTGCCAGTGGGATTCCCATTGAAGAAAGCTCACCCCATTCCTGTTCAGTGTAGGGACAGGGATCTTCTAAGAATTCAATCTTGCTTTTTATTAGCTCAGAGAGATCTTCCCAAAACTTTACCACTTGCTGGAATGAATACGTATTATTAAAATCAATTCGAATTCTTTGAACTTTGTCTAAATCTAAACTCTCTAGCGATTCTAAAAAACTTTGTATTTTAAACTTAATAACAGGAGATGCTGAACTATTGAAACCATGATTTAAAAAAGGTAGCTCCTCTTTTTTCCTTCTATTTCTATCAAGATTTATTTGTTTTTGTAGCACTGGTGGCAGCTCACCATCCGATTTGATATGAGCTAATAAGCTATCGACTCCCATATCACCAAAGATCTCCCAAGGGCAGTAATCACAATACGCATCATCAAGCTTAAAAAGTACACCTTCTCTTAACCTATTATCAAAAGGATTAAGCTTAGATTTAGAATGTAGTGTATACTTAAAATATTCTAACCCCATATATTTGCCAGTACCACCATAAGGGAAAAAAACACTAAATGTTTCCCACTCATTTCTAAGGCCGTATTATAATTTTTGTCTTCTCGGATTAAAACTCTTACTTTATAGGCCATACCAATAGCAAGAATAGGCAGGATCGCAGAAAGTTCAATAAAGATAAAAGTTACAGCAACAAAGAGATAAGGAGTAAAGAGTAAAAAGTCTAACAAATTTAAGTAACTATCCTCACTCATTCTCGTGGCCAAAGTTCTTTTACCTACTTCTTTGTCGCTATCTTTATCTCTAAAATTATTTACTGCGATTAAAACGGAACTAAGAAGGCCCAATTCAACCGCATGAATTATGGCCAAGACATCTATACTTTTTGCCAAGAGAAAATAGGTACCCAAAGTAATTGCTAGTCCAAAGAATAGGAAGACAAATAATTCCCCTAGTCCTAAATAGGCCAGCGGATAAGGACCACCAGTATATCCGTAGGTAAGGTATAGCGAAATGATTCCCAGTACTAAATACCATACACCACCTTGTAAAACTAAGGGAGTCGCAAGGCAAATACTCAAAAATACAAAAAAATGTCCCACCCAAAAAACTTGTTTATGGTTAACCTCACCTTGTGTGGTTATTCGATCAGGACCTACTCTATTCGCATCAGCTCCTTTTAAATAATCTACAGCATCGTTATAAAAGTTCGTCGCGATTTGAAGACATAAAGCAAGTGACAAACACAGGACTAATACAAATACATTATGTTCGTCATATAATTTGAGGTAGGCGGAGTAAGCCACCACTGGAGGTACAAATGCTGCCGCCAAAGTCTTAGGTCTCATCCCTTGTATAAATTGATTAAAAGTCATGAAGTCACCTCATGTAAAATGTCTTTAACTAGCTGGTGTTGATGAATAATTCTATGTCCTATACCTGGAAGTAGCTGAAAACGATATTGATTTAAATTATTTTTAGCATACTCACAATATTTAGCATCCAACTCTCCATAGTAGAATTGAATCTTATGGCGAAGAGGAAGTAATTCTTCTTTTAAAAAAGGCTGTTTTGAAAGTCCATAATTAAGAAAATAATAGATGGATTTTGAAGAATACCTAACACTATCAATAGTGTCCCCTTTAAAAATATCATATTGATTCCATTCCCTTAAAAAGTCAGCTTCAGATACTGTTTTCATTTTATCAATGATAGATGTTTCAAATAAAGCTCTCTCACGCTTATGGTTGTCGTCATTAAGTCCCATATGACCTGCGAGACAGATGATTCTATTGAAATCGTTACATTGATAAAGAAATCTTAGTCCCAGACGAGCACCAAAAGAGTAACCAAGAATAACTGTCTGTGCAGGAATAAGGTTAAAGTCTTTCATAATCTTTGAATACAAACCTTTAAAGTCAAGGTGTACGTATTGATTTAAGTCCGGAGTTATTAGCTCGTATTCATCTTTTAAAAAATCAAAGTCCGAAGGACCACCGAGAAATCCGTGTAAACAAAGTATTTTCATTTTTTCCACTCGCTCCAAAATTTTTTAGTTTCTTGATTGTCTGGAAAATACTCGTAGACTTTATCCTGGTTATTTGGGTGAATATTATTCTTCAGAATCATCTCGTGGGTAAGAATAATTTCCTTAGGAGTATTAACCTGTTCAAATATTCTTCCTCCGCTATTATTGATAATATGCACAGAAATATTTTCTGGTAGAGGTTCCATTAAAACGCAGTAGTCGTATAAAGCAGTTAAATCCCCCACAATACAATGAATATGTTCCCTACTGCTTTGGGCCATTCCTATGGCGGTTGAAATTTGTCCATCAATCCCGTTGGCCCCACGAGAGGCAAATATTTTATTATGCGTCTTATCCACAAGTTGAGCATAACGAATAGGCATACTATTTCCTACAAATACAATCTCATCGTTTTTAAGCCTTTTAAAAATCTGATTAAAAACAGAAGCTTCACTTTTGGGATGTAGCTTACATACTCGCTCTAAGTCTCTTTTTCGATACTGTAACATTGAATCCATAACTTGGGAGCGAATTCTTTCAATACTTTCGAGGTATACTCCATGGGAGATCCCGCCCATTTTATCTGCAACATTATAAGTAGGAATATTATAGTATTTCGTATCTAATAAGCGCCAAAGTTTACAAATGGGAGTTCTGCCAAACTTAATAATACAATCAAAGGGAGCGAGCTCCATTTCTTCGAGCAGTTCTTGTTCGTATTGAATTTTGGATTTAAACTGAAAATTTTTATAATGAGAGGTGCACTCTACATAGAAGTGACAATTTAGCTCATTTAAGTACTGAACTTCTTCAGGGTGTCCGGTATCACCTTCCGTTAAAACAACTAAAACTTTCTTAGCGCTCATAAAGTGATCTACAAAGTCTGGGGGCCGTAGGACTTCCGGCCCAACCTCTCGATCGTCTACTTCAACATTAATATGTAGAGGATATAGCTTTTCTAGTTCAAACTCCTTATGATCATCCACAAGGTTTATAAATTGGTTAGCGTATTTGCCAAAAATATTAATTTGATCAATTGCTTGAGGGGCCCTCGTATTCCTTAGCCTTTCTGGACGGTCAGCAGAAATCATAATCAGGGGAACTTCACTGTAAAATGCTTCAATCATAGCGGGAAAGCATTCAGAAACCGCTGTGCCGGAAGTTGTGCAAACGACAGTGGGTACGTGTTCTTTTTTGGCATACCCCAAGGCCTTGAATGCAGCTGATCTCTCATCCAAGCAATAATCCATCTCAAATGTCTCTTTAAGAGTGCCTAACAAGGGAGCATTTCTTGCGCCAGCGCAGAAAAAAATTTTTCTAACACCCAATTCGAGAAGGTTTGTCTTAAGAGATTCTAGTGAAAACATCTTTCAATGACCTCACGTTTGTGCTGAACTTCTTGCAATTCTTTTGAAGGATCACTTGAAGCTACAATTCCACTACCACTGTGAATATAGTAAAAATCTCGATCCCACATGATATTTCTGATCATCACAAGAGCACAAGAATCATTTAGATTTTTAAAGCCTAAGCTCCCTCCAAAGATTCGATTTTCTTTAGCGTCCTGATAATAATTTAATTTTTTCAACTCTGATAGTCTATGAGCAGGGTACGCACCTAAAGCGGCGGAGGGTGATAGCTTTAGCATTATTGTTTCAAGTTCTGCTTCAGGGGCATTAAAGTTTATCTCTGTGCACAAATGAGCAATGTCTCCAAATTCAAATAAATTGGTTGGTGAAATTTCCGTCTTGATATTCATTTGATTTAGCTTGTTATTTAAGTCGGAGATAACCAGTTGATGCTCCAGTCTTTCCTTGTCATCACTTAGTAAAATCTCAGCATAATTCTCTACTGACTTTGAAATGGTTCCTGCTAAAGATCTCGTTTGCCAATTCTTTTCTCGTTTAGTCACTAACGGCTCCGGGCTCATTCCAAGAATTCCGCCTTCAGGACTCCATAGGCCATAGAGATACCCATTTAATTGGATAAGATCTTTTAGTCGGCTTAGGGGATGGATATTATTATGGCCATACTTAGCAGTAGTCACTGCAACTAATTTCTCCAAATCGGAGTCAATTCGTATATGTTCAATTATTCCTTGAACATCGCCTATGTATTTTTGATCAGTACTTTCAATAAAGCTGATAACTAGGCGCTCATCAAAATAGTTTTCTATATCTTGGGCCAAGTCAGTAAGACTTACCTTTGCCCACTTTCTAGGAACAATATTGTTCACGCTAGACGCGTAAAAAGGCATTTGTACAAATAGAGCTGAGGCATCTTGAACTTTTGCTCGACCAATTCCTAAATAAACATCCATAGACACGGGGTGTTGAATAACTTGCCCGCATATGAGGAACTCATCGAATTCATTAGAACTTAGGCCAGTTAAATGGTGCTTTGTCATATGGCCGAGACAATAGCCCAAGGTATACAATTATTCAATATTTGTTGATAATTTAGGTCAAATCTAATAGGATCACCGCATGATTAAATTGGATGACTTCCTCAATTCAACAAATACCTTTGCCTCTATAGTTGGACCTTGTGCATTAGAGTCAAGGGAACAACTAGAACAGATTCTCACAAGCGTGCCTCAAATAAAATTTGTAAGGGCCGGTATTTACAAAATGAGAACTCGCCCTGACACATTTCAGGGGCTTGGC
>JBFKKF010000112.1:0-6185 GCA_041631355.1 Bacteriovoracaceae bacterium
ATTAAAATTGAAAAAAAATTAAATAAATGCAAATCGAGCTTAGCAAAATACATACCGAAAATTGAATTGTTTTTTATAAACGACAGACTTTTTTTCAGCTAGATCAACTTCAAGTGCTTTTTTCATCATCTCAAGGGAGCTTGTTTGATAAGCGACATTATTGTTCACGGAGGCAATTTCGTCATTAGCTTCAATTGAGGTTGAAATATCATTTGAAATAGTTTCTTCAACCTTAGCTTCATCTGCAAGAATCTTTGTTAATTCAAGCTTTGCCTCAGGGATAGATAATTTATCTTCAAATAATAAGGATTTAATCTTGTTTATTAAATTAATATCTCCTTGGAGATAAGCCTTTTGTCCATTTTCTAGAAGAGAAGGACGAATTTGATCAAACTCAGTTTCCCAGAATCTTAGTACATAAGGTTTCACACCCGTAATCGAGGTAACTTCATTGAATCGATAGTACTCTTTATTCGTACTTTGTCCTTCGAAATTCATAAAAAATGTCCCTAGTCGTCTTGATTTAACTCGCTATTATTTAAAAAAGAACTCAAGGCTCTTGGCTTTCCATCCTTAGGAGGGATAGATGTATCTTCCTTACCCTGCTTATCAATTCTGTGCTTGTACCTTTCAGTGATATCATCACGCAAGATTTGAGATGGTTTAAATGTTAGCACTCTCCTTGCCGAGATATTCATAGCATCACCAGTCTGAGGATTTCTCCCTACTCTCGTGGCCTTATCGCGAATTGAGAAATTTCCAAATCCAGAAATTTTTACTTTCTCTCCACGGGCAAGGGTTTCTTTAATCACTTTAAAGATTAAATCTACAAGGTCAGCCGCTTCCTTTTTAGAAAAACCTGCTTCTTTATAAACTCTCTCTACAATATCTGCCTTTGTGACGCTCATTAAAATCCTCCATGATTTAGACACAAATGTTGTAAGTTCTCATTATTAGGTTAACAGACAAGTAAATTTTGTGCAAAAAAAAACACCCATTTTAATAAAAAAAATGGGTGTTCCTGATTATTTTAATAAACTAAAGGTTTATTTAGAAGCTTCGTGAATTGCTTTGAATCCTTCGAAGTCTCTTGCAGCAATCTCTGCTAGCATTTTTCTGTTCAATTCAATATTGTTTTTCTTTAAACCAGAAATAAATCTTGAATACGATGTACCCAATGATTTTGCAGCAGCATTGATTCTTACGATCCAAAGTCTTCTCATATCTCTTTTGAGAAGTCTTCTTCCTTTGTACATGTTGTGTAGTGCACGTTTAACTGTTTCAGCAGTGTGCTTGTATTTTCTTCTTCTATCGAAGTGAAAACCCTTAGCAAGCTTTAAGACTTTATTTCTACGTCTTCTTGCTTTAAAACCACGTCTTACTCTTGACATAAAATTCTCCTAAATTTTAAAAGTGGTGAACAGCAGGAGGATAAAATCGCTTAGGTCCCTACCATTACTTACTATTTATATTTCACTCTTACTTAACGTAAGGAGCGGCCTTTAACATATTCTGAGCATCTTTTGGAACAAGGTATCCTGCTTTTCTAGCATTTCGCTTATTCTTTTGAGACTTTTTAGTAAGGATATGTCTCAAGTTTGCTTTTTTAATTTTTACTTTTCCTGAAGCAGTTACTCTAATTCTTTTTGCAACAGCTCTTCTTGTCTTCATTTTTGACATTATGATCTCCTAAAATACAACTCATATACCTAATTTTTTAGACTGTATTAACTACCATGACAGAGATGATAGGCAAAGATTTTTTTTCTAAATAATGAATTTTCTTCGAAATTATTTCAGAATACTAAGAAATTACTTCTTTTTACTAGGGGCAATCATTGATATGGCCCTATTTCCCATCATTTTCAGCGGAGATTCAATTACTGCCCCAGTCTCTTCCACTATAGAGCTAATGATTTCTTTAAATCTGGTTAAACCAATATCCTTGTGGGCCATCTCACGTCCTCTAAACTGCATTAACAATTTAACTTTATCGCCCTGCTCCAAAAACCTATATACATTTTTAAGCTTAACATTAAGATCGTGAATGTCGATTGCCGGCCTAAACTTTACTTCCTTAACCTGGATGGTAACTTGCTTTTTCTTGGCTTCAGCCGCTTTTTTCTGTTGTTGGTACTTAAATTTACCGTAATCTATTAATTTTACAACCGGTGGTTTAGCGTTTGGGGATACTTCAACTAAATCAAAACCAGTATCTTCAGAAATTTCCCTGGCCCTTTCAATAGTGACTACTCCATATTGTTCTCCAGCGTCACTAATTAAGCGCACTTCAGGAACTCTGATCATGTCGTTGATACGTGGTCCCTGCTCTTTTCTACTTTCTCTAAACCTTGATATGGTATACCTCCAAATATAAATTACTAATAAATACCTACAATTATATAACAACTCTTTTTGAATTATCCAATTAAAATTGCTATTAAAAATTGAATTTTAATAGATTTTCACTCCAATGCAAGTATGAAGAAAGAAAAAATCAGTTTTGAGCAGTTTTACCAAAACCTGTACCCAGGAAGATGGGAGGATCTCAAACAAGCACTAAGACAACCGGCCACCCAGGTTGTTCGCACCACATTCCCCACTGATTCTATGAATCGGCCAAACCTAAGCGAGGACCATCTATATGGCCATAAAGCTTATGGAGACGATAATAAGGGCATTTTTACCCTAACTGGAGAAGATGGGCTCAAGTCCAATTATGTCATGGACCCTGCTAGTATTATTTGTGCCAATCAACTAGAGGTTGCTCCCGGTGACTTTGTTCTAGATATGTGCTCAGCTCCTGGTGGAAAAGCGTTAATTCTCATTGAAAAATTAGGCTCCGAAGGAGAGATTTGGTGTAATGAAATATCCCAGAACAGAAGACAAAGACTTAAGCAAGTTATTCAAGATTATTGTCCAAAAGAGATAAGACCATTAGTTCACCTCAAAGGAAAGGATGGAATCAAGTATGGAATTCAATTTCCAGAGACATTTGACAGGGTACTACTAGATGCACCTTGCTC
The DNA here is from genome assembly GCA_041631355.1 of Bacteriovoracaceae bacterium. GTDB lineage: Bacteria > Bdellovibrionota > Bacteriovoracia > Bacteriovoracales > Bacteriovoracaceae. Next base: position 3,027 of record JBFKKF010000112.1, read on the forward strand.
AGGAGAAAGACATCTACTTCACTCTCCCACTGAGCTTGAGAAATGGAATATTAACCGCACAAAAAGACTGGCCAAGCTCCAATATGGACTTTTATGTTCTGCAATTCTTGCCACTAAAGCTCAAGGCCAGATTGTTTACTCTACATGCAGTATTTCGAATTTAGAAAATGATGGAGTCATTGGACGAGTGTTAGAGAAGAAATCAGATCAAATTCGATTGGATCTTCCGGAACTTCATATAGAAGGTATCGAGCGTACGAAATTTGGTTATATTTTTCTCCCCGATAAATCAAAAATTGGGCCGATATATTTTTCGAGGCTTAAGAAATTATAAATTATTTGCAGCAAGGTATTTTGTATGTGTTGTTACAGGTGGCAAAGTATACTCTTCCATTAGTATTCATATAAGGGGCAAGGTAGCTGCTGCTAGAATTTGTACTAGTTGTCCACCCCAGACATGTCCCGTAGCTAGTTCCTGTGGTATTAGTCCCATCTTTTGTAACCCAAAAGACTGAACTTGTTCCACTAGCATAAGAGCCATCAATAATCCAAGCATGAACTGAATTTGGAAAATTAGATCCTAGTTTCAATATTTCATCGTATGTGCATGCATGACTACCTGAAAAATCCGCTTCGCACTTGGCATTCATACCCATTATCGTTCCCATGTTTGCATTAAAGCTGCTAGCTGTATACCCCGCCCAAGTAGGCCCTGAACTAGCACTTCCTCCTCCTCCAATAAAGTCATTCAGATTACTAGCAAAACTTGTATAAGAAAGAATTAAGGAGATTATAAATGTAGAAGTTCTAAGTGTATTCATCATCTTATTATAATATCGGTACGTAAAAGCTCATACTTAAACCATTTTTCAACAAGTTGCCTTCTATTGAATAGATGAGAAAATATATAATTGCATCCAAATATTGGCAATTTAGCCAAAATAAACCCGAAACCTACCTGAGTCATCTAGAATGGCACGAGTAAGTTTCTTGTGGGATGCGCCAATTCGCTGTTGAAGCTCGTGGTAACCACTGATATTGAGTTCACATTGCTCAGCAATCATTGGAGGAAAATCGATAAGCTCAAAGTCATCGTGAAACTTTAAATCGCTATTATGCCCTAAAATCTCTCTGCCCACTAAAAGTTCATTCTCGCCAATATAGTAAATAACAATCTCTTCCAGGGCTAGCTCGACGTGGGGAAGTGTCGCGAGCAGATTATCGATTTGTTCAATAATTATTGCTACTTTGTCGAGCTTCTCTACTCTTTTGCCAAAGAAACAACGATTTAAAATTTCTTTTTTCTTACTTTCCATAGGAGCTAAATCTTAGGTTCATGGCCAATTGATCGTGTAACTCTCCTGCAAAAGACTCTATCAATAAGTTTATTCTTTGAACATTTTTCACATGATAGGTATCATCCGCTTTTTCCACATAATCAAGGTTCATTAAGTACTCTAATGAAGCTTTCATTTTAGGTACAGAAAAAGACTCAGAGTACTTAATAATCCTACCGTGCTCCTTTTCCATATCAAAAAGTTCTTGGGAGGTTTGTAGGTATGTGTCCAGATCAAAGCTATTTTCGGCCAGGTATTGGACAGTGACAGCACTGATATAATAGGCTTCATAAATATAGCTTAAGGCAGTTGAAAATCGCTTTACCACGTTAGAGACCCTCTCAAGCTCTTGTTCATTAAACTCTAAAACTTCCGAAATTTTATTGATTTTCTTTCCGATAGAATATTCAATAACCTTAATACCTTCACTAAGCATTTCTTCAGTTTTAGGAAGGTAAAACTCGTATTTCAACTCTTTTCTTTTTTTCAATAAGTACCTTTTTAATTGAAGTTCGTCTTTAATCTTATCCGATAAAATCTGATACCATAAACCATTCATAACTGCTGGAACAAAAAAGTGATGAACGATCATGTTTTTATGATACAGAAGGTGCACTCGACTATCTTCTCGTACACTGTAGTAGATCTGATTAAGTTTTTTTCGTTTGATAAGTTCAACCTTATCGTTATTAATAAACATATCCATCGCAGATCGAATGGCAGAGATACCGTTATCTTTTCTTAATGAAGTGGTAAGAGGTATTCCCATATGTTCACAGTACTCAATGACGTCATAAACTTTTTGCTCTAATTGCTTCCAAGTAATTGCTCCCGAGGGTTCATCTAACAATATTAAAGACAATAATGCTGATGGTGTTACCGGCATGGCCTTACCAACACTTCTAAAAGTGTTAAAGGCAAGCTGTTGGGTCTTCTCTTTGAGATTAAAATTTTCTTCTGCTGTCACAATATTGGCTTCACCAAAACGAATATGAACTGTCCCCAACTTCTTATTAAACAAGGTAAATAACTTGAACAACTGTGTGGTTTTTTCTTTTTCCTTTTTCGCACCACCTAACTCTTTGGCATGGGCCTTCTCCTCAGGGATCTGTTCGTGAGCGATAGAAACGGGTATAAACATCAATGGTTTTTTGTCATCAAATTTAGTATGTGCATCTAAGATCATACTGAACAGACCATAACGTGGAGGAAGAAGTTTTCCTGTTCTTGTTCTTCCCCCTTCAAAAAAGAACTCCACAACCTTATCTGTCTTAAGAAGATAGTAAATATAACCCTGAAAAGCGATTTTATATAATTCGTCGTCAAATCTTCTCCTGATAAAAAAAGCACCACATTTTTTAAATAGGTTTCCAATAGGGAAAATATTTAGGTTAATTCCTGCGGCAATAAAAACAGGAAGTTTATACTTTTTATATAAGACGTATTGAATGGCGATATAATCAGCATGAGATTGATGATTGGGACAAAGAATCACATGATATGTTTCTAGACATTTTTTAAGATCGAATCCTTCTGGTAGTTCAAGGTTTACACCATCATATAATTTTACAAAAGTGGTATCCAGAAATTTTTCAAGCCCTTTAATAGCTGTGGAGCTATAGCCTCCTTTGATCTCATCAATAAACTTATGAATCTTTTTCTTATCTTCGGGATGAGATTTTAAATGCTCCCTCACCTTTTCATATGAACAAACTATCTGATATACATCTTCCATCGCTACGGGAATCCTTTTGTGATTTCAATTATTTGATAGTCTATCATAATCGAAAATATCTCTTTTTTTTATGATTTTTTTTATAAA
>JBFKKF010000113.1:0-6173 GCA_041631355.1 Bacteriovoracaceae bacterium
AATGAAGTGGCCGCCTTGAATACCGTCTTTGTAATGCTTTGTCGTGCCGCAAGTCACGCAAGAACAGTAACCGTTTTCGTCTGCTGCTCTAAGCCTTACTAAAAGCTGAAGACGTTCTGCAACCTTATTACTTAACTCCCTGGCGTTCAGTGTCTTTTTCTTTCTTCCCTTTTTCACTCATCCTCCTTGTGTATTCTATGTATTCGTCGTTGAATTTATTTTCCCACCACACTGCCCAGTTATGGTTTTTCCCTGGCACCTTTTGTTTTCGTATGCGCCACACGTATCGGGCAGCGCATAGTTTTAGGTGTTCTTTGGTGTTCACTTTTTAAGACCGTTTTTAGCCCATGCAAGTACAAAACCTAAGCCCTGCCACACTGTGTTTTTTGCTTTACCCATTGCTAAATTAAAACCAATATCAGAGTCATAATTATTTGGATCAACACACGCTGAATCTGTAACTTGAGTGAACCCATTTTTACACTCAGTGAATAAAACTGTGTGGTTACCCTTTCGTGCTGAATCAGCACCAGGCTTAATAAAATCATCTACAATATTTAGAGTTATTCTTGTCGGGTCTTCTAGTTGCAAATACGCAGATTCAAAAACTTCTTTAGGTGACCAGCTAATATAACCTTCATGGTTTTCATGATTGCTGTTACTGTCTGGATATTCGACCAAATAACCCTCCGTTCCTGTTGACTCATCCTTGCCCATATCCCACCCTCTATAACCTCTGTATTCTCCCAGGGTCATCTGCTTGGCTTTAATCATCTTGCACCCAATGTATGTTGGCATTTCTTCTTTCACGTTATTCTCTCCACTTAGATTAATTAAAATTAAAACGATTTTAAAAACCTCTTTATCGCGTTTTTCTCTTCTACTTTCATGTTCCTGTAAGTTCTAAGAACATCGTCTTCTTCCGCATCTTGAAGAACACAAGTTACTATTATTTTCTTTAGTTCTTCAGTTTGCTTATCAAGAAGTTTTTTAACATCTTCAATAATCTGATTGTGGCTCATATATCTCCCTTAGAAGCGCATAGTTTTAAGTGTTCGTAGTCATTCACAAGAGGTCATCTTTCTTAAGATTCTCAACTGCTTTTTTAACATACCTGTCCCAAACAGGTTTTGTCATGTCTTGCTTAATTAAATCCAATATATAATTACTTAACAGTCTCCTTGATTTGCTTTTCGAGCTTAAATAATCATCTCCCTGTATTTTTTTCTTTATTTCGCTTATTTTGTTGTTAACTTCAAGTATATCTTTTCCTAGCTGCTTGGCTTTTTTATTGTCACCTTTTATTCTAGCTTTGTCTTTTTCAAGAACTAGATAATCGCTCCTTGCCCTAAGAACGGCCCATTCATCGCTTTTTGTTAGGTCTTCCTCTCTTTCCCACCCTAAAAGATTAACGCCCCTCTGTGAACCTTTTGTTGAGTGCGACCCACTTCTAGTCATGTATTGCTGCTTGTTAGAACTTGATATTCCATTATTCATAGTCATGGCAATAGTTCTCTCTTATGATTCATCATTTAAAACATCTTGAATTTTCAAATTCTCATCTATGCCAACAAAAGTAGATTTAAGTCCACACCTTTCCCTGAGAATTCCCTCAATTACTTTTAAAAGATTGGTTCTCGCTCCTTTTGTGTCTCCAAAATGCTTGCACATAAGCTCAATGTCTCCGAGTTTAGCGTTAATGTGCTCCCCGTCATCTTCAAACTCTGTGTTCCTTGAAGCAACTTGCCTTATTGTTTCATCTTCAATTTCCATAACTTTTAAACTCCCTATGCTGTCATGCCTTGATCTTGTCTCATACCGTAATACACCGAGTCTTCAGGTATAGTTATTGGTATTCTGTAATCAATGCAGAAATTATGTATACATGTCATAAAATTAAAGAACTCTTTTACTGACAAGTCCCTTGTGTGCTTTGGTATTGTCCTTGATATAACCTTTTTGTCTTTGCTGCACCATTCCGGCTCCTTTACTGTGGGCAAATACATCCCCTTAAGCTTTGCCTTAATTGTTTGCTTACTTACCACTGCACCACACTCTAATGTAATTTTACCAACCGATTTAAAATACCGTGATATTTCCTCGCACCATTTATGGAACAATGCGTTTTGATTAAGGCTTCTACCGTCATCTATTTTAACAATGCTTGGTAACTCAATCTCTTTAATTAACTGTATTGCCTTTTCTTTGTCCTTATCTCCTTTGACTTTTATTTCAATCATCATTCTCTCGCATCATGCAGTGGCCAACCCCTTCTCTCTAAAACTTCCCTTCTCAAAATATTCAACTCTTTACTAAAGTTAAAATAAAGCGTGATTATATCACCGTCTAACTTCACATTAAATGATCCCAATATGATCTCATTCTCTCCTTCTCCGTATGTTATAAAAGTTTCTTGTCCGCTTTTCCTTGTGATTTTTAACATGGTTCTCCTTTTTTATACTCTCCGACGTAAAATATAGATGTTATTGATAATGTTCTAACCTCACCATACAATCTAGTTAATTCATCAATTAATTTATTAACAACTTCAAAGTGAGTGCCTTTCCTCCATTTTTCATTTAACTCAATCTCTCTAGAGCCATTACCATTAACGTCACCCTTAAAGTCAAACGAAACAACGTATATATGCATCTTAACCTCTCCCTATTTTAGTTTATCAAAAGTAATAAACATACACATCAAGTTCATTCACCAAATTACCATACATGTCGTTAATTTTTTCTTCTAGCTCGTGAATCTCGTCTTTTGTTTTTGCCATAATATTTATAGTAGCTTTAGAATGATTTTTTATGTAATTAACATTTACATTTTCATAACCTAACATTCTCAACTCCCTTTTAATTGTTGCCGTGTTCCATTCTGTCACTTTAGTTTCTCCCTATTTAATGTTTCTTCAGTTATTACTTCAGGTTTGTTTATTAACAAAAACATTATACACAAAGTGCACAAGTCGTCATTGTTAAAATTAGAGTGCAGATTGGCTATTACGTCACCGTTATTCATAATATTAAATTCTTTGCCTTTATGCCTCAGACCTACGCCAACGCACTCCCTGCCTTTTTCTTTATCCTCAAAAAAATACCTATATTTTTCTGGGTATGAGTATATCTTCGCCATTGTAATATCCCTATTTAGTTTATCTAGGATACTCAAAGTAATCCCAGTGTGTTATGTCGTACAAAATGTGCTCTTCACCTAGATAAATATCAAAAAAACCTTTCCTTTTCGCGCAATAGTATCCACCTTAAATATCCTTAAAACTATCTAACAAAACCAAATTTCTCCCTGGCTCCGGCTCAACTTCTTTCGCGTCTTTCCATTCTATCACTTTAGCTTCTCCCTTATCTCGTTAAACCTTTATTTCCGTTTAATTTCTTAGGATTCTTAATTTTCTTTTTTGCTTCTGGGTTTTTGTCTTCAAGTTCCTTGATTACATTGTTCAATACTTCCTGTATTGTTTTCATCTGTCGTACTCCATCACGTTATCGAATCTCATTGTCTTTTTATCCCATGTAAACCCTATTTTGCCAATAGGGCCATGGCGGTTTTTTTCTATGTTTAGTTCAGCCTCCCTTTCGTTTGCGTTTGGATTATACACTATGTCTCGGTATAACATTCCTATTACATCGGCTTCCTGCTCAATAGTGCCTGAGTCTTTTAAATGAGCCATAGTTGGTCGCTTGTCTGTTGCCTTTTGTGCCTCTCGGTTTACCTGAGCTAAAGCTACTACTGGTATGTTCAACTCTCTGGCAATGTGTTTTAAACCTTCAACCACCTGGGCGACTTCCTCGGCCTTATTATTAGCTCGCCTGGATGGTTTAATTTTCTGTACATAGTCCACAAACATAATATTAATACCATGCTCGTGATAGTTCTTCCTGGCCTGCTGCATAACGTCCGTTATTGTCGGGCTTGGTTTGTCGTAGATGAAAATATTGTTTTTAAGGTTGGCGGCATGGTTAGAGATTCTAGTCCAGTCGTTTTCCTCCAGCTCTGCGTTTCTCAATTTGGCAGCATTAACGAATGCCGACTGAGACATTAACCGCATGGCCAGTTGTGAGGCTGGTTGCTCAGAAGAAATAATTAAACTCTTACCATCAATGCATCTAGCAAAGTTCACCATAAGGGCTGTTTTACCCATAGCAGGACGCGCCCCGATGATCACAAGGTCTGAGTTTCTCCAGCCGCCTAAAAGCTTGTCTAGCTCGTTGTAGCCAGTCTGTAGGCCCATTAAGCCATGGCACGCTGCGTCAATCTCAGCGATGGCCTGTTCAGTTGATTGTTTAATAGTGTGTAGGTGGTTTTTGACCTCTTTGTTAATCTCCATCAACTCAGTGATGATCTGGTCAATTTCAAGTTCTTCAAGCATACCCCTGTTAAGTACTTCTATTTTTTTGCTCTTAGAGTAATTCGCCTTTATGTTCTTAGCGTACTCTTTGATGTTTCGAGGGCTTGAATATGAACGAATAATATCTGCTAGAACTGGCATGTAATCTTTGCCGTATAGCTCTTTGAGATAATTATCGACAGTCACTATGTCAACCACGCTCTTTTCAGAGAGTTGTAACATAGCGTCAAATATTTGTTGATAGGACTGTGATGAAAAGTGTTCTGGTAACAAGTCTACTTGGTTGATTAGATTACCGTTCATTAAAATAGCGTTAAGTAAATTGCTTTCCATTTCTTTATCTCCCTTATTCCTTCCTTGCCGCCTTTATGGCTTTAAACTTTCCGTATGCTTCAGACTTTGGCTGAGTCTGACCTAGTCCCTTGCACCAATAGTCATTTCTTAATATAACTTTACAAAGCCTTCGCCATGAAGGTGCCCAACACTTTGCCTCTAAAGAGTATGGAGCTTCTTGAGGAATTTTATCATAACCTCTGTCTCTCCAAGTGTTTATAAACTTCTTAAACCTTTTAACATAGTGATCTCTTGTTTTTTCTGGCATCGTTGACAAAAGCAAATTACAAAAAGACTCCCAGGTATGGCCTTCGGGTTTTGTAATTTTGTGCTGCCCTGTCATTGATCCTTTTTCTTTAATGTATAAAGCCCCACTGTTAACGCCATTTACCCTTGCCACAAGTTTATACCATGTATCTGGCTCAAGTATGTGGTATAGCCATAACCCTTGTTTTTGATCATCACCGTAAGGCTGGCATAATCTCTGTTGGCTAACCTTAACGCCTGCCATTGTCATCTTATCGTATATTTCATTGTGACATTTTTCTGGAAACTTTGCGTGATATGTCCAAATGTCCTCTGTTCTCCAATCATAAATTGGGTATATGTTAAATAATCCTTTCGAAACCTTAGTTGTCCACTTCCATTCATTTTTCATTAGACCTTCTTTTTTTGAAACAATAGCCCTGTACCTGTGGAGTGATTCATCAGACCTTATCCCTATGAATGCACCTGTGGTTTTTCCCTGAGAGTACCATTGCCCGAAAATAACCATTAGTTCTTCAAATTCCATTTTAGGAATATAAAAATCATATTGATCTAAGTCTGAAGCTAGTAAAGGTTTTTCCCTAACCCAGTCATTTTTCTTTTCTGAGTCCCAACAAACCCATCTTGGCTCATAGTTGCTTACAGCGTTTCTTAACATCAACTCACCACAAAACCAGTGAAGGTCAATATTATCCTTGTACCTTTCCACCATTTCCTCAAGGTGCTTAACCGTGTCTTTGTATTGAGCCTCAAGGTCAATAATCAAAAGGCCGACTTTCCTATCCCTTTTTATTGCCTCCTCCATAACAAGATGAGTCATTACCGTACTGTCTTTACCGCCAGAAAAAGAAATATAAAGCTTTTCAAACTCATCAAAAGATTTTGATATCCTTTCCCTTGCTGCCTGTAAAACATTTATGTCCTGATAAACTTTCATTTTTAAATCTCCCTAGTATATTTCAACCTGTCTTCCGTCAAGTATCCCTGTTCTCATATCCACTTCTTCTAAACCATTATTAACAAGCCATTTGTTTAAATACTTCAAAGCAGACTCGTTAGCTCTAGTATCGTTCTTAACCCATATAACACAGTCAACAGGCTCGTTCTTAAATGGGCTGACTTCGTGCATGGTTTTTTTAATAGAGTTTATTTTTTCAATAAGCTCATCTTCGTTTTCTATTGATAGTAAGTAATCCCTGATTTC
>JBFKKF010000114.1:0-6137 GCA_041631355.1 Bacteriovoracaceae bacterium
ACTTGGCTGTATTGCTATGATGTTACTGTTTAACGTATTTTCTTTATTTCCGACTTATTTGGTGAAGTATTTGTTTTGGGGATTTTTTGTTTTATTGGGAATATTTTACTCGTGGCCCACGAGAGGGAAAATTATTGAAGAAACCATGTTTTCTCAATTTGGTGAAGTAAAGTATTTAGACTCCTTTGAAAAAACAATTGTCGCATTAACTTCTTTTACTTTTATAATTTCTCTACCAGAGTTACAACTTTTTCAAAATATAGAAGCATTAAAACTGTATTTTGATCCTCATGAGCAGGTTAGTGGTTTATTGTGGAATTTTTTAGCTTTTTTATATTTTCCATTTTCAAATATTCCAAAATTCTACAATTTGGTATGGAGCCTACATTTCTACTTTATTGGCCTAGGTCTTTATATTTTGAGTTTTTACTGTTTTTTAAGATATTTATTTTCTCGTCGGTTATCTTTGTTGGGGATTTATGCGGTAGTGAGTACATGGTCATTTTCAAAGATTTTAGGACACGAGTATTTTGCTGCAATTACTACTTCTTTATCAGTAATTTGGATATGGTCTCTCGTGTGGAGTTCAAGAAGTGGTACATATAGATCTGGGTTGTTTACAGGACTGGTATGTTGCTATTTAACCATGATAAATCAAAATAATTTTTTATTGTTTCCGTTGGGGCTGGCATTTACTTACTTTTTCTTCTTAAACAATCAGACGAAATGGTTTAAACGGCAATGGCTGAAATATAATGTCCTAGGAGGAACCATTACCCTTGGTTTGGTTTTACTAAATGTTGAGAAGCTTTTTCTTAGTGTGGGCAACTGGTATATATTTTTTGGTAGTCTAGGGGAAATTATCTATAGAAAGGCATTTTTTATTATCTCTCCAGTAGGTGTTTTATTGGCCCTAATTTACTTTACCGGAAAATCTAGAATATTTTTAACCAACGTAAGTTTTGATGTTGAATATTTTAGAGAGATATTAACAGGCGTCGTTGGAATCGTTTTGGTTGGGCTCCTTATTCAGCCAGATCTTGTGAGAGGCTTTTCTATAATTTGGATTTTTGCCTTGTTTGCACTAGTTCCTATTGAATGGATATTTCAATCCATGAGTCGTCTACGGTCTAAGCGAAATATTATCTATGTGATCTATATCTTAGTGTGTCTTTTAGATTCTCACTTAGAGAACAGGTTAAGAATTATTGGCAAATTATTTTTGGATATTGAAAGTCTAAAATACATTATTCAGTTATAAATCTTACTTCCCTAACACTTATACTTATCATAAGTAAGACTTATGCGTCTGACATTTTCATGTGTATTTTCAGGTATTTGCTGCATTTATTATTATTTTGATTGTGCCTGCAGTATAAAAGTATTACAATTGATATGAAGATTAAATTTTGGCAAGGAGGTCATTATTTTAAAGTCTTCTCTAACCCACCTGTTATTTGATGAGTTCGCCTCAAATTATCAATCATGTTCTAACCCACTCAACCAAAATTCAGCTATACCATTTGTGTACGTCAACAATGACGGCAGCGTCAGATTGGTAACTGATATAGTTGATTCTATTAGTGGTGAGCATGATGAAATCTTTGCTATTTCGGTGGCAAACGATGGATTTGTGGAGTTTTTGGCCTTCCAAGAATAGTTTTTGGGGATAACTAAATTAGTCAGGTTTAGGTTGTGCTTACTCATAATGTCATAAAGATGAGTACTCATCAGCTATCCCTCTGAAATCTATGGAATTTCATAACGCCTTGACTAAACAATAGTTAAAAATGTTAGAAAGTCTATATGTGGATAACTCCATTAGTTATGTTGAATAAATTAAAATCATTTATTAGAGATGTAAGAAAATTTGAAATTGTATGCGAAACAGCCTGCATTATTGTTGATAACTGATGCTAGAAAATTCAAATTTTTGACATTTAGAAATGTTAAGTTGAGTGGAAGCTTCCAATATATTTACCTCGGAATATGTAAGAAATTTGTAGTTTAGTAGTGGTCATATTCATATTTGAAAAAAACATAATGAAATTTCGTTATTACTTATGCCTCTCATTAAAATTTGTGCAGGATGTACAAAGACGAGGAGGCACAATGAATTATAAAAATAGATTTTCAGGTCCAGTTCTAATTTTAGGTGAAACTGGAACGGGAAAAACAACAATGGCAAAAGAAATTCACAGAGATAGGGCGGGGAGTTATAAGCCATTTTATCATTTAAATATTTCAAGCTTAAATAAAAACCTATTTGAGTCAGAGTTGTTTGGACATAAAAAGGGTGCTTTCTCAGGAGCAACAGGTGATAAGAAGGGGTTTCTTGAAGCTGCAGGTGAGGGAACTGTGTTTTTGGACGAAATAGGAGAGCTAGGATTAGAGGAACAAGCTAAATTACTAACTGTGATTGAGGAAAAAGAGTATTATCCCGTTGGAAGCTATGTAAAAAAGCACTTTAGTGGAAGATTTATTTTTGCAACCAATAAAGACTTGGAGGCCTTGGTTAAAGAGGGAAACTTTAGAGAAGATTTGTATTTTAGAATTCGCTATTGCCAATATCAGCTTAAGCCACTTAGAGCTGAGAGAAATAAAATAAATATAATTATAAACCAGTGGGAGCAACTCCAAAGAGATGAGAAAAGAGTGAGGATGGGGCAAGCGGTCTTAAATGAGTTATTTAAGTACAATTGGCCAGGAAATTATCGAGAATTAAAAAATACGCTGAACTATGTATATGATATTTCAGATGAAGAGGTTAATTTAGTTGATCTACCTGATTGGATTATGAAAGGTAATTTATCATCAGAGAGAGTAGATACGAAGCATCATGTATACCAAGTGGCTTTGGAAAACTTTGAAAGAAACTATTTTGATATTGCTATGAACCGTAACCAAGGAAAAATAAATAGAACTGCTGAAGATATTGGAATTAGTAAGGTTACCTTGATTTCAAAACTTAGAAAGTATGGTATAGATAGAGAACAATATAAATGTATAAACACGATGGCAAAAGTTAATGGGTTTTAAAGTTAAAGATCATTATTTTAAAAAAGCAAAAAAAGAAAATTACTTTGCTCGAAGTATCTATAAATTAGAAGAAATAGATCAAAAATATAGCGTAATTAGTAAAAAGGATAAAGTTTTGGACCTGGGCTATCATCCGGGGTCATGGACTCAATATGCTGCCAAAAAAATTGGTAAAGATGGTTTGGTTGTTGGAATTGATATTAAGGAAGTTAATACTAAGTTAGAGGCCTTATCCAATGTCAGAGTGTATGAAAAAGACATTAATGATGTACAAAATTTAGAAGAACTTGGTGTTAGTGAAAAGTTTGATGTTATTATTTCGGATATGGCGCCCAATACAACTGGTATAAAGTCTGTTGATCAAGCTAGAAGTCTGCAATTAGTTGAAATGGTTTTTTATCATCTGCCTAACTTTTTGAAAGAGAACGGTAACTTTGTGATAAAGGTGTTTGATAGCCATGATGCACAGGTTTTTTTAAAAACACAAAAGAATGTTTTTAATAAATATTTTTTTCTTAAACCCAAATCCACGAGAAGTGTGAGTAAAGAGTTTTTTGTTATAGGAGTTGGATTTAAAAATGCATAAATTTCTTTTATTGATGAGTTTTATTCCTATGTCACTTCAGGCTAATTTTAACTTTTATAAAGACTTGAGTCTTAAGGAGATTGATGAAGAAGAATTTGGTCAACAATTAACAAAAGAAATTTTTAATAATGAAACATGGCCTAAGAATTTTGAATATAATGATAAAAACTACGAAGTTCATTATCAACTTAATGAAAAACTAATCACTAAAATCAAAAGAGAGTTGAGAAGATATGGAAGTGATTTTGCATCAGTAGTTGTAATAGATAATGAAACAGGTGGGGTTCTTGCAGCAGTAGATTACACTAAGAAAAACAGAAAGTTTGGCAAGAGTTTATCATTTGCGTCAACAAATCCTGCTGCTAGTGTATTTAAAGTAATTACAGCTGCGGAGTTATTAGAGAATACGGATATAAGCCCTGAAACTTATTTTAGCTATAACGGTAAAGCCACCACCTTGTATAAATACCAGCTCAGGGATCGGAAAAATAGATGGACCCGTAAGATTCCACTAGAAAAGGCATTTGCTTACAGTAATAATGTTGTTTTTGGAAAGGCGGCTTTAAAAAATACAGATCTTAGTAGCCTAAGCAAAATGGCAAATAAGTTCGGATTTAATCAAAGTTTACTACAATTGATAGATGTTGGTGACTCCGAATTAATGAATGAGCAAGATCGTTATGCTCTAGCCGAACTAGCATCAGGCTTTAACCGTAAAACAAATATAAGTCCACTTCATGGAGCAGTTATCGCATCAGTGATTGCTAATAATGGATTATTGAAACGTCCGGCCCTTATAAAAGAAGTGAGGGATAAAAACCATAATAGAACTGTGTGGGAGCCCAAGTTCAGTGTTGAAAGAGTATTATCAACTGAAACCGCTGCCGGGATGCAGCACATGATGGAGTTAACAGTTAAGCGGGGAACTGCACGAGGCGCATTTAGGTCCAGGTATATGAGAAAGCTTAGGCATTTAGATATTGGCGGTAAAACTGGAACAATCACCGGGGGATTTCCATATGGAAAACGTGACTGGTTTATAAGTTACGCTAAGCCTAAAGATGGTAGCAATAAAGGAATTTCTATTTGCGTTATGATTGTAAATGTTAAAAAATGGTATATTAAATCAACCGTGCTCACAAAAAAAATAATGGAGCACTATTATGATATTCAAAATGGGTGATAGTTAATGTTTGGTAAAAAGAAAGAAAAAGTTGATGATGGGTTAACCAAAAAACAAAAGTTCATTAAAGAGGCTAAATCAATTTTTTGGATTATTTTTTTGGTACTAGGTTTTAGATCTGTATTCTTTGAGCCCTTTAAAATACCATCAGGATCAATGATTCCCACCCTGTTGATAGGTGACTTTATTTTAGTTAACAAGTTCTCCTATGGATTTAAAGTACCATTTTCGGACTGGTTCACAGATCCAGTTTATATTACAACACCATCTGAGCCTGAAAGAGGAGACGTGATTGTTTTTAAATACCCAAGAAATCCGGATTTAAACTATATTAAAAGGGTTATTGGGCTTCCTGGAGACACGATCGAGGTAGTTAATAAGCGTGTTTATGTTAATAATAAAATGATACCTGCTGCAAGTTTTGATGGAAAAGAAATCATGGCAGATATGGACGAAAAGTATAAACGATATAATTTTCGTTTTTTTAAAACTAAAACAGGTGAACACAGCCACATTACTCAGGTACATGAGGATAATTCATTTAATGAAAATTTTCCTCGAATTACCGTTCCAAGTGGCCACTATTTTGTAATGGGTGACAATCGAGACTTTTCCTCAGACTCTAGGTCCTGGGGATTTGTTCCCTTCGAAAATATTAAGGGTAGGGCCCTACTAGTTTGGTTTTCCCTTTCAATTCCAACTCCGTTTTCTCACGAGGATGAATCTTGGCAATTTAGACCGTGGAGAATCGGAACAATGATTGATAGTGCTCCGGGGTTAAACTAGCTTTTAAGCGTAACTTGGGTTTCACCATCATTACCGGTTTTAGATGGAATAATCGTAAGGTCTGAATTAGACTTGACGAACTTTCTAAGCCAGGATTTAAGAACACCAGTACCATGTCCATGAATAAAAGTTACAAATGGAATTTTTTCTAGCAATAAATCACTAATAGTAGTTTCCACAAGGGATTGAAACTCCTCTAGTCTCATACCTCTACAGTCATATTCAATCTGGGATACAAGAGCTGAATCTATAATTGATACTGAATTTTGTTCAATGGAGCGAGTTCCAGGAACATTAGCTTCTCTTAAACTACTTGAGGGAACTTTGATAGATATATTGTTATTTGAAACAAAAGCATTGCGACCATTTTTATCTAACTTTTTAAGCGTGACAGTTCTTTGCAGAGAAAGACAAAAGTACTTTTTACCTAACTCGAGTTTATCGGGAATACTTAGGTTTTCATACTTGTTAGGTGATGAAGTTTGATCCTTTTTCTCATGAGAGAGAACCTCTTTCTTTAGGGGAGAAAGATGCTTATCTAAT
>JBFKKF010000115.1:0-6122 GCA_041631355.1 Bacteriovoracaceae bacterium
ACACCTCTGATTATCTTAGTCATATAAAATTATTTTTAAAATCTAAAATGGAGTCATCTCAACTTAAAGTTCATGAGGAGCTATATAAGTTTAATGGCAGTTCGAGTGAGCCTAAAGTGATTATGATCGTTGGGGTTAACGGTGCTGGTAAGACAACTACTATTGGGAAGCTAGCAACAAAATTAAAATCTCAAGGTGCCAATGTTGTGGTGGGTGCCTGTGATACCTTTAGAGCGGCTGCAGTGGAACAACTTGAAGTCTGGTGTAAACGGGCCGGAGTTGAAATGGTAAAGGCCCCAGAGGGAGCTGATCCATCAGGGGTAGCTTATGATACGGTTAAAAAAGCAAAAGAATTAGGGGCTGATTATTGCATTATTGATACCGCAGGAAGACTACATACTAAGAGTAATCTTATGGATGAATTGGTTAAGACTAAGAAAGTAATGAGTAAGGTTATTGACACTGCTCCCCATGAAACACTTCTAGTCTTAGATGCCATTACTGGACAAAATGCTTTGAGACAAGCAGAGGAGTTTAACAAAGCATTAGATTTAAGCGGATTAATTTTCACTAAATGCGATGGGTCATCAAAAGCAGGAGGAGCAGTAAGCATTGTACAATCCCTAAATGTTCCAATCGTTTATATTGGTGTTGGTGAAGATGTGGAAGATCTGAATATTTTTAATTTAGACATGTTTCTTGATGCGCTGCTCGGTCTAGATTCAAAAACTGCTTAAGATTGACTTAGAGAGGGGTTTCTTTTAATCTATGCCTATGTCTATAAACCAAAGTTCGGAATTTAATATATTAGGTTGTAGCGTTCGCGTTAAGGCGGACGATGAAAACAATAAAAAAGCAAGAAAAGCAATTGAGCTTTTAAATCATGAGGTAAGTGCACTAAAGACTGCTAAGCCTGGTTTAAAGGATGTAGATATTGCAGTCTTGAGTGCTCTAAACTTAGCTACCAAGTTTTTGGATAAAGATGATGAGTATCGAGATAATATTTTTGCTTTAAGATCTGGTGTTGAAGATGCTTTAAAATTCATAGAAGAAGTATCGTCTAATCCAGAGTCATTGAATCCTTAATTTGTGAACAAGAATGAAGTTCGTAAATTAATTAAGGGTAAGTTTAATTCAATGACAGAAGATTTTGAAAGTAAGAATCATGAGCTTGCAAAGAATCTTCTAGATCTAATATCTCAGTTAAATTTTCCAAACGATGGTACTAAGCACTTAGGAGTTTATTCTCCGCTTAAAGACGAACCAACTTGGTGGAGAGGGATTGAACAAGATCTACCTCCTTTGGTTGGATTAGTGCATATGCACGATGACTTACAACTTAGTTATTACGAAGTTGAATTAAAAAGTCTTACTGACATGAAGTACTCTCTTAAAGTCAACACTGGGCATTTAAGAGAAGTTGACCCCGATGTATTACTTATTCCAGGGGTGGCCTTCACAAGAAATTGTGAACGTCTAGGAAGAGGTAAAGGTTATTTTGATTCCTACTTAAGTAAGTTTAAGGGAGTTAAAATAGGAGTTTTTTATGCTTTCCAAGAAGTAGAGAAGTTACCAATGGAAGCGCATGATGAGTTGTTGGATTTTATAGTAACGGATAAAGAAATAATAGTAAGGGGATAAATAAATGACTACTGAATCAATATTAATAGGGGTCCTCTCGTTTTTGGTTGGAGCAATTATTGCTTATGTTGTTTCTGTGAGTAGAGTGAAAAGCTTAACTGCAGAAAAAGAAAAAGAAGCGAAGGGTATAATTAAAGACGCTGAATCGAGTGCTCAAGAGATTAAGCGAACGGCTAAGAAAGAAGCAAAGGAAATTATTGCTGAAGAAAGAGAGAGTTTGGAAAAAGAATATGCCAAGAGAACTCAATCACTCAGTGATCAAGAAAGAAACTTAACTAAAAAAGAAATCAGTCTAGACCAAAAGATTGAAGCGAAAGAAAGAGAGCTTGATAACTTAAAACGTAAAGAAGAGGACTTAGATCGAGAAAAAACTCAAACTCAGCTTGAGCGCGGAAAATTATTAGAGCGCCAAAAAGATATTTCTGAAAAACTTGAAAAAGTTGCAGGCATGACTCGAGATGAAGCTAAAAATGAACTTCTTCAAGTGATGGAAGAAGAAGCAAGAGTTGATGCTGCTAAAATGATTACTCGAATTGAAGAAGAAGCAAATGAAGAGTCTGAAAAAAGAGCGAAGAGAATTTTAGGAATTGCTCTTCAAAGATTTGCGGGAGAGTTTGTTGCTGAACAAACGATCACTTCCGTTGAGCTTCCTGGCGATGAAATCAAAGGTCGACTAATTGGACGTGAAGGTAGAAATATTAGAGCGTTTGAGCAAATCTGTGGTGTCGATCTAATAATTGATGATACCCCAGGTATGGTTGTTATTTCTTCATTCAATGTTGTTAGAAAACAAATTGCTAAAATGACTATTGAAAAACTAATTGCCGATGGAAGAATTCATCCGGCAAAAATTGAAGAGTTTCATGATAAGTCTAAGCATGAGTTAGAGCAAAGACTTAGAGAGCTGGGAGAAAAGGCGCAAATGGAAATTGGTATCCATGGGCTTCACCCAGAGGTATTAAAAATGCTTGGTGCTCTAAATTACAGAACATCATATATGCAAAATCAATATCAACATTCTTTAGAGGTTGGTTTCCTTTGTGGGGCAATGGCCGCCGAGCTAGGCTTGAATGTTAAACAAGCAAGAAGAGCGGGTCTATTACATGATATTGGAAAGGCCATTGATGCTTCAGCCGAAGGGTCTCACGCAGTTGTTGGTGCAGACTTTATTAAAAAGTATGGAGAAGATCCAGATATCGTTCACGCGGTTCGTGCTCACCATGAAGATGTTAAACCAGAAACAGTACTGGCCCATCTTGTTATGGCCGCAGATGCTTTAAGTGGAGCAAGACCAGGGGTTAGAAAGTTCTTGAAAGAATCTTATGTTTCAAGAGTTACTGATATCGAAAATATTGCTAATAGCTTTGATGGTGTAAATAGAAGTTATGCTATTTCGGCAGGTAGAGAAATCAGAGTTCTCGTGCAAAATGATAAGGTCGATGATGATCAGACGGTAATGTTATCTCGGGATATTGCTAAAAAAATCGAAGAAGAGATGTCATATCCTGGAACGATTAAGGTCTCAGTCATTAGAGAAACCAAAGCTGTAGGAATTGCAAAATAACTTATGAATAAAGTTGCTATCGTATTAGGAACCTCTTCCGGATTAGGTCTTGAATGTGCAAGGTCTCTTCTTGGAAGAGGTTTTCTCGTTTATGGTGGAAGTCGTAATGAGTCTCCACTTGATCATGATAAATTTATTGATATTGAACTAGATATTACTCAAGA
The DNA here is from genome assembly GCA_041631355.1 of Bacteriovoracaceae bacterium. Lineage (GTDB taxonomy): Bacteria > Bdellovibrionota > Bacteriovoracia > Bacteriovoracales > Bacteriovoracaceae. The sequence goes on from JBFKKF010000115.1 coordinate 3,370, forward strand.
AAATCAAATCAAAAGTTTTATTAATGAAGTTCAAGCAGAGTCTGAAGTTGTTGATGTACTAGTAAATGCAGCTGGTATTTGTGAAATGGGACCGTTTTCAGAGTCCAGTGCTCTAGATATGCGAATGCATCTAGAGACCAATGTAATTGGCTATTTTAATTTTTTACGCTACTTCGAGAATTTAATCGTCGCGGAAGAAACTCAAATCATAAATTTATTATCAGTTTCGGCCCGCAGTTATTTTTCAAATACCGTTTCTTATACGGCAAGTGAATTTGCTAAAAAAGGAATGTTAGGAGTAATTGAAAAAGAGTGGAGGAAATATCAAGTACGTTTTGCCAATTTCTATATTGGGGCGGTGGATACTCCGCTGTGGGAAGACTACCCTGAAGTAGATACCGAGAAAATGTTATCGCTAAACGACTTTTCTTACGTTTTTAACATGATTCTTGGTGCTCCCAGTACGATACAATTTCCAGAACTTGTCTTTTTACACAGGGATGGTTTCGTTGATTAGTAAGTGCCTAAAAATTAGGGCATGAATTTGAGCTTAATTCTCGCTATTTCAACTACTTACCACCTAACCTAGGTAAATAGTCAAATAATCATTAAAATAAATACGCAAGTGTTCCGATAAAGATTTGTGGAGAATTTTGTTTAATGGTTAAGATTTTAGCAAATACATTAACGCTTCTTATAGTTATCAATGTAGCCGCTTACGGTAGGTCTCGAGGCAAGCCGCAAGTTGCATTAGAAAACAGTGCAATCGAAAATTTAATTAGAGGAAAGTTTGATACCAGCGGATACACCAAGCAGTGTGAAACATATTATGACGATCTCAAAGATGATGGAAAGTTAAAAGGAAGCACCAAGGCTAACTTGATAAGTATGCAAGTGAAGTCAAGTACTAAACCTGGACGAACTGTAGATATTAGATCACTTAGTCATTATGGTAAAACTGATGGGGATCCATTTCGCTTTGAAGATTTTTATCACAACCAAGTCCAAGAGATTGATGATACGGATTATGGAATTAAAGATTCGAATTTTTTTGAAAGAGATCCTAAAAAACAATTTGTAAATTATTGTAAAAGTAATCTTGCCTCATGGAAAGAGGGAAAAAAGCATTTCGACTTAGATGATTATATTAAAAAAGACGTCAATGAGAAGAAAAAAGAGAATTCTGATGAGTTAGCTTTTATAGTCAATAGAACAAGTAGTTGTTGTAATCATCGAATTTGCACTGTAAAGGATGCAAATAGTAAAAAGACCTGTGACCCTACGGCCGATACAGTTGAAAAGGTAGACGGACTTTTAGAGTTTGTGCCTTTTTTAAGTCATATGTTACCTAGACACGGAAACAGGATTATTAGACGAGGAACCAAGAAATATTGTGATACTTGTTATGGAAAAGCCTTTCCTCGTAAGGATGACAAAGAGAAGTTTAGGGACTTAAGAAAAAGGTTATTAAAAATTGCAAAGGGAAATGTACAGGCGAATAGAATTGCAAATTCTCTAGATAAATTAGCAAAGTTTAATGAAAATGCCTATGCACAAATGTCCATGAATAGATTCTTTGTAAGTGAAACGGGTGAACTAAGCGAAGAAGATAAAAAGCGATTTACCTGTTCAGATTATAAAGCATTAGAAGAAAAACTAAATACAAAATGTAAAAACAATAAGAAAAAAATTGATCAGGGACTGGAAAAGTCATATCGGTCTAAATTGATGAATCAAGTGTCTTCAGTAAAACAGTTAAAAAATTATATGACTGACTTTGAAAAAGATGCAAATTTTTGCACAACTAAAGCTAGGCATGCACTTTTTAAGGCTTCAAATTTCTATCACGATAAAAACTTATCTGATTCGGCATTTGCATTATTAGACTTGGCATTCATGAAAAGTCGCCTAAACAGAGAGGGAGAAACTGAAGGGTGTTATAATGATTCAACTGATTCTGCTACTGATGCATTGATATATGAGTTAAATAAACGCCTACCTCAGGAGTTAGAAAAGAAGTCTAAACTAGCAAGACTGTTAAGCTCTTATGGCATAGATAAAAATAATTATAAGAGTAAGGTTAAAAAGATTATGGGACTTGCGGCTTCAATGGAGCCAAATCTAGGCTTTCTGATGTCTCATAAGCACAATCTTTGTACTGCTTTAAAATATGATGGGCCAGATACATATAAGAATACCAGGTCTCTTTTAACTAATACAGAAGAGCCAATGGATATCTATAGAAGGTCAGCAGAGAAGATATTTCATAGGTTAAGGGCTACAAATGTTGTTTGTACTGAAATCTTTGATGAGATCGCAGATAATATTTGTGCTGAGCCTGAAGACATAAACCCAACCGATGAAGAACTGGAGCAGGTTGTTAATGAGATGCAAGCTAGCATGTCTAGTGAAGAGGCCAAGCAGACTAAAGATTATATCTTTTTTAAGGTCGCAACTAATAGTGTGGCCTGTGAAATAGCAGGAAACCCTAAAAAGGACAAAAAGGTTCAGAAAGATCACTCTCTAACCGAGTTGATAAATTTAGAAACTGACTTGATTAAAGAAGACGATGGGAAGTTTGGTCCAATCAGTTACAAGGCCACTGAAGATGTGAATAATCCTAAGTTAAATAAGGCTCTTAGGGATAATCCGAATAGCTGTATTGGTTTAAACACGAGTAGCGATGCTTTATTTATATTTGGAATGCAAGGCCAGCTAGGAATATTAAAGCATTTTGTTGAAACTAATCGTCA
>JBFKKF010000116.1:0-6110 GCA_041631355.1 Bacteriovoracaceae bacterium
ATAATAAATAACTATCCTGAATGGAAAGATAAGGTAAAAGTCATCTATAACGGAGTTCTTCCTCTTAATACTTTAAAAAAGGAGGTTCGCTCCCCAATCATTATAGGTAATTTAGGTAGACTTGTTGAGCAAAAGGGACAAAAACATCTGATTGAACTTGCCACAATACTGAAAGAGAGAAATTTAAATTTTAAAATGATTATCGGTGGGAGTGGTCCTCTAAGAGACGAATTGCAAAGCTTAATTTCAAAAAAAGAATTAGATAACCTTATTGACCTTCCAGGAGAGCTACAAGCTGATGATTTTTTTTCAAACATAGATATTTTTGTCTTCACAAGTTATTTTGAAGGATCGGCAAATGCACTTATCGAATCATTACAATACGGTATTCCTGCTGTATGCTTTGATATCAGCTCAAACCCTGAAGTTCTAGAGGATTCAAAAACGGGTTTTTTAATAGACCCATTCAATATAAGTCAAATGGCCGATAAAATTTTACTCCTAACACAGAAGCATGACTTATACTCAGAAATGCAAACCAATTGCAGTATCACGATAGAAAAAAAGTTTAATCATCTAAAAAATATGAAACAAGTTGAGGAATTATTTTTGTGAAATCTCCAAAAGTCCTTATCATTCAAACCGCCTTTATTGGAGATGTTATACTCGCGACAAGCTTAATAGAATATATTAAACAAGTGTATCCAGAGTCGACCATAGATTTTTTTCTAAGAAAAGGTAACGAAAGTCTTATCGAAACATCACCACATATAAAAAAGCTCTACATCTGGGAGAAAAAAATAAATAAGTTTAAAAATCTTATCAAATTAATTTTTCAAATCAGAAAAGAGAAGTACGATATTACCATTAACGTTCAACGTTTTTTTAATTCCGGACTCGTTTGCGCCCTCTCCGGAGCAAAAGTTAGGGTTGGATTTCACTCAAACCCTCTTGCAATATTTTTTGACCACAAAATAGAACATAAAATTCCCTATAAGTACCAAGAAGGCTATCTACACGAAGTTCAAAGAAACCAACTACTCCTACAAGACATTGTTCAAAACTTTTCTCTACGTGATGCCGAAGAGCTTAAACCAAAACTATACTTTACTGACGAAGATGAGCAAGCTATTAAGCACTTACTTGCAAATATCACTGAAGATTTCTACGTTCTTGCCCCGTCCAGTGTCTGGTATACAAAACAATGGCATCACTCGAAATGGAAAGATTTAATCTCCAAGCTAAAAGACAAAGGAATCATATATCTCATTGGTGGTCCAGATGATAAGAAATACTTAAGCTCACTAGTATCAACGCAAGATAAGATAATTATCTTGGCCGGAAAACTAAGTCTAAGACAATCGGCTCTACTGATGAGAAAGGCGAAACGAGTTTTTGTCAACGATTCGGCTCCACTTCACCTCGCGAGTTCAGTAAATGCCAATACCACGGCCATTTTTTGTTCAACAATTCCGGCTTTTGGATACTTTCCACTTTCAGATAATTCGAGAGTTGTACAAGTCAAAGAGAAATTAAGCTGTCGCCCCTGTGGCCTTCATGGGCACAATCAATGTCCACTCGATCACTTTAAGTGTGCAAAAGATATCTCTGTGGATGAACTCATGCTAGATAGCTAAGATATTTCTGAAAGTTAGATTTAAACGACCAGTTTTTACCTTTTTACGTTTAGGTAAACAATGTTTCCAGAAATTTTGAGTTTGGCCTTGCATTATTAAGAGCTCCCCACTGTTAAGAAAAATAGACTTTTTCTCCTCTGTATGGACATGCTTAAAGTGAAAATCTCTGCCTGCCCCCAGACTAATAGACGCAATGATAGGTTTCTCCCCTAACTCCAGTTCATTATCTTGATGCCATGACATATAATCATCTCCATGACGGTAGTAATTAGAAAGTACTGAGTTAAAAAATAATTGATAATCTTTAAAGAATCTTTGCTTAATTTCTAGTAGCCCCGGAGTCCAGCCATGAGCTGTCATTTTAATCTTTGAGTAAGTGTATTCAGTACCAGGATCTCCATTCCAGGCAACTTTTCTCTTTTGAGAATAGAGCTTTCCAAACATCTTAATTTTATCATCTCGCCATTTTAGTTCTTCTAATAGTTGTTGTAATCTCCGCTCGGGATCTGAAATATAATTTTTAAAATGATAGACCTCACCGTCATAAGGGAGAAGATTATTTTGAGAGAATTTCAATTTCGACTCTTCTATTTAGTTGGGCCTCTAATGAGTATTGATCATCCGTTAAATGAACTGGTCTTTCTGCGCCATACCCCACACATCTTAAACGCTTGGGGTTAACTCCAAAAGCCACTAGCCTTTCACATACGAATTTTGCCCTTCTTCCAGAAAGATTGTATTCGTCTTCGGCCTTCCCCGCTTTAATTCGTTTTTTAGTTTCATAGATATGGCCAGAGACTTCAATTGTAACTTTTGGATTATTTCTTAAAAACATTGCAAACTCTTGGATTTCTCGACTAGCATAGGGCTCAATGCCCCGGTCTGTTCCTGGGTAAAACTGAACGTTATCTAGCCTTACTTTTGTCCCTACTCCAAAGCTATTAAATTTAGGATCTGTTTTAATCTTCTCAGAAATCCGTAATGATTCTTGATATTCAATAGATTTTTTTAATTTCTTAACCTCGTCTGTAGTTACTTTTAATTGTTCTTTTAGTTTTTTATTTTTTGCTTCTAGCTCCACTTGCTTACGACTGAATTCTGATTGCATCTGAGCTAGTGCTATATCTAGTCCATCATTGCTATTCTTCTCTTGCTGCTCTTCTTTAGCTTTAATAACTTCCATCTTTAATTTGATGATTTCTGAGTTCTTACTCTTAATCTCAGCATTAAGCTTATTGACCTCCTCCACATCAACTTCCAGGAGTTCACCACTGCCTGCGACGGAGGTTTTCTCCGCATTAAGTGCCTTATAGGTTTCCTTCTTTTGATTAATAAGAGCTATAATGGATACGATTAAAAACACGCCAAGCCCAGATGCAAACAGATCAACGACGGAAGCCGAAAATATATTTACTTCCCTGTTCTTCTTCCCTCTCATTTTTTCTCTACAAGCCTATTAATAAGGTTATCCATGATTTCTTTACCAAAGTCATTAATTAGCTTTTCTTCCAACGCTTCAAAGTGTTGGGCAAAAAATTGTAAAATAACAGACAGAACGAGGGCCAATAACGTCGTATTAAAGGCAATACCAAGAGAGCCCGCCATATCAGTTAATAACTTGGGGTCATCTAAACTTCCTACTCCAAGTTGATTTACCGCCAGTCCAATTCCATAAACTGTTCCCATGAAACCTAAGGTTGGAATTAACCATATTATATATTTTAGCTTGTTATAAGCTAACTCAACAGCGTGTAAAAACAAGTCAATCTGCTTAGATAAGAAATCTGAGGTTATTGAAATAGAATTATTCGTTCTAAATTGAAGTGAGATTTGTAATATCATATATGCAAGAATCGCCTGATCATTATCTGCATCTTTTTTGGTAATTTTTATAATATCCGTTAATTTTTCATCATCAATAATAGTTTCAAAATCCGTGGGTAAATACAAAGACTGGTTATACTCATTTACTACACGAATTTGTTTTTTTCTTTGGTATATTAACACTAAACCAATAAAAAACATTACCCACATCGTATCCTGAAAAGTTGGTAACAAAGAAAAACTTTCTTTTCCAATTAGTAATTGTCCCCAAAAACTTGGAAGTGATATTCCCAAAACATTTATTAGAAAAGTACCTCCAGCTCCTACAATTATGAATAAATAAAACTCTTTAAATTTTTCTTTAACCATCGAACACGGCCCCACAACAATCACAATGAACTTTTGATTTTGCCATCACACTTCCGCACTCACGGCAGCGCTTTAAACCTTCAGAGCGAACTTTTTTAACGATATCATATTTATCTTTTTCTTTTTTCTTCTGATACTCATTGATAAGATCTCTAACTTCCCTCGCATCTAATTCACTTCCAAGTCGAATTTTAGTCTCTGGACGAACTTTTGCGGTCTTAATTCTTTTAAATTCACCGTGGTGAAATACAAAGGTCCCCTTTTCCGAATGTAGATCCTCTATCAGAATACTTTCACCATTAAAATAGATCTTCACATGGGCCCGACTTATGGATGGATGGTCTAGGATCAGGTCACATCCAGCGCTGCTTCCAATTGTGAATTGATGGGTTTCAATTGTAACCATACTAAAATTTATCCTTTGTTTAGTACTTACAATTCTACCTCAATCAATAATTTTGAGCAATTATACTCATATTTCATTTAGTGTATCCGATTAGTCAGGTAGTAATTAACTTTAGTTAAAGGCAAGCCTAATATTTCGTGGCATGCTATGATCGACTTAAAACTAACCAAGGCGTTAATTGAGCTATTCAAAAATAATTCTTATCCACCAGCTTCCCATGTTTAAGACAGTTTTATCTGTTATTCTAAATGCCTGGAGAAAAAGGCCCTATGGCCAAGACCTCCAAGCTCAAATTCAAACTGCGCAGATAAACTCTAATATTGCTGATATTGTCGTTAAGTCTTTCTCAAGATGGTTAGGTCAAGAAAAAAAATATGACTCACAAGTGCCCCCACATTTTTTCCCATATTGGACTTATCCAACCCTATTTAGACTTGGACGAAAACTACCATTACACAAAGTGTTAAACCAGGGTTGTAAACTTATTGTAAATGATTCACTTCCAATTAACTCCCCTATTCATTCCAACGTAGAGATTTACGATATTAAAGACTTTCCCCAAAAACTTAGAATTAATCAAAGGATAACTTGCTCCACTCCCGGGTGTTCATCTGCTATTATCGCTGAAATATATGCGGTTATACTTAAAAACCCAAAAAAAATCTTAAAAGAGAAAAGTAGTTCTCACACTATAAAACTTCCCAACTACAATAAGGTTGGCTCCCTTAAGATTTCAAAGTCTATGGCCCGGGATTATGCCATTATTTCAGGTGATATCAATCCCATTCATCTTAGCAATACTTTGGCCAAAGTTATGGGATTAAAAAAATCAATTTTACATGGATTCGCTCTATTTTCTTTGGTCTATGAATTATTAGAAAATAAGGGAATAAAAATTCATCAAATTGATGTTCGATTTTTAATGCCGGTTTATATTGATACCAATGTGGATATATATATCCATCACGTGAGTGAATCTAAAATGCAAATAAAGGTAGTTTCTGAGGATAATTTATCACTTCATATGAGTGGAGAACTAGAAATAAAAAAGCCTGCTCAAACTGAGCAGGCTCCACCAAAACCGTAGAAAACAACATACCTAAGATTGATTCTAGTAGACTTGATAGTTACAAATCCAGTTCAAAACCTTCTATATGAAGTCTCATATTTAAATATAATCTTCATTGTTTAAAATAGTTGTGACTATCTACATCAAAGAAAATAATTTGAAAAGTTATTTAAGAAATATTTTTATATTTTTTGAAAAAAGTAGTGATATCAATTAGATATCATTGGCTTATACAGTAGATTCGATGCTCATTGGTACAATTATTAAAGTTTAATTCAATCCACTTCACATCATAGTAATCTGTATTTCCGTACCACCCATCAACTCCCGCATTCTGACTGGTCCAATTTGCACAAGTATCAGAAAGTTTGGAGCCATCTGAGCCAGTCCCTGTCCAAACATTATCTGAAACCACATTACCATTTTCATCTAAATTTATTCTCGATAATAAATCATTACCACCATCAGTACCAAATAGCTTAGAGCCAGATGCGGCCACGAGCATGGTCTCATCCTGATCGTCAACCAGATAAATCTCACCCGAAAAACTTAAACTCTCTGATGCTGTGGTATTTGAGTCACTTAAAATAGCCACATAGGTTCTAGTTAAGCCGGCATTTTTTGCTAAAGAGGCGCAAATAGAGTTTGCCCCAGAGATCCCTCCAAGACTTCCATTATGAGTTGACGAGCTTACAAAAACTCTGTGATCAATCGGAGCAATTCCATCTTTAGTATCAGAAGTCTCAGCTTTTCCACAGGCTTGAAACAAGATGAGAGCGAAACATAGAATCAAATAATTTTTCAT
>JBFKKF010000117.1:0-6046 GCA_041631355.1 Bacteriovoracaceae bacterium
CTCGCCCGGGCCACCAACTTATAATTTAAAATTTTTCCCAGAGATCTTCTTTCTTCTGATTTTTGTGAAGTCGAAAGTAGAGAAATAGCTCTTTAAGAATTCAAAGTAGGAATCAAGATTTCACTTTTTTTCTGATTTCATCAATTACCTCCCACTCATCAAAGAGATCTGCATACTTTTTAATAATATCATAATCAAGATTATCTTGAGAAGAAATTAAGAATTGGATATCAGCTTGATCCTGAAACTCTCTCGTATTATCATTTTTATATGCTTGAATTTTTAATCCTCTAAGGTCTTCAGCTCGAACAAAATTAATTCCTTCCGGACCGCCCAGGGCACCACTCAAGTCCTCAAGCTACAAACCTCCCGCAAAATTTGATGATAGTTCGATTTCATTACCATCAGGATCTTTGATATAAATTGACTTTGAATTGGGATACTCAATTATTTCTTTGTCACCGTAAATTGAGATCTCTACTGAATTATCTTTGATTACTTCCAGTGCTTCTTCAAAATTTGTTATATTGATACCAATATGATTTAACCTTTTTTCACTTCCTGCTTCATGATTTTCGTATAGGGCCAACATCAAGACTTTTGACTTTCCAATTATTGCGTAAGGATAAGCAGCAGAAAATCCACGTCCTTTTTCATATACTTTAAACCCAAACACTTTTTGATAAAAAGAAATACTTTCTTCCAAATTATTAACATACATATTTAAGTGATCTATTCCATTTGCGTTTAACATTTTTTTCTCCTTGTTTAAGTAAGTAGAGAATGCCGCACATACCGACAGGAGTAAAATCGATTGTATTGATGAATTAATAGCATTTGTCGATCGGGGAGAATAAATAAATATTTAGCAGCAGTTTTGTATCTAAGCTTGGTGGTTTGGAAGATTAGAGATCTCCAAGTCCCCCAAGACTAAATGTAATTTTTATATAGAGAGTAAAACTTAAATATACACAATCTTAGAAAGCTGCTACGAGTTATATTCAAGTAGTATTCATTATTCAGGGGGAGGAATTTAATGAATTATTCATTAAAAATTAGCTTTATTATCCTTGTTGGGTGTTTTTTAATACCACAAATTTCTTTAGCAAAAGACTATACTTGCCTAGGTTCATTAGAAATAAAAAGACTTCAAGCTGAAAATGAAGTCTATCATTTCTCATTTGATATAAAGGATAGATGGTTTAAACCAGATATAATTTCACTCCAATTCTCCGACTTTCCTTATAGTAAAGTACGCTTTAGCCAGGGTATTACTTTTCAAACAGATAGCTATCAGGTTGATGATTTTCACCCTACGAGTTTCATTGCCGATATCAACTTTACAGGTAAAAATACGATCTATCTTAATGGGCAAATAAGCTTTAAGACGAAAGAACACGATAAAGACTGGAGTATTTCTCACACGGGCCAGTTTGAGCTAAATGCAAATCAAATAATTAACACTCAAATAAATTATCATACTAATAGTTCTGGTCTAAAAAAAGACTTTATTCCTGAATTTAAATTAGATTGTAGATAAGAGGAGTATGACACGATGAAAACAATTATATTATTTACCTCATTAATTATTTCTCAATACCTCTACGCTGACACCTATCTTTGCCAAGGGCATATTGAGGCAAAAGACAGCACTGGAGAAAGTTCTAAATTTAACTTTCACGTAGCCCTCAAAACAGGCTTAAAAACCTGTCACAATGATTGCTCAGGTAGAACTCCAAGATATCCATACAGATGGTCTGGTCCGTCCGATCTAGAATCAATTATTAGCAGAGAATTTAATAGATGTAATCGTGTTTGTAGAGACGTTACTAAGGCCTTATATTTAAGTGGTGATTTTCAAACAAGTGAACTGAGTAGTGAATACTGGCTTACTATGTCCAGCCTATTACCCAAGTGGAATAACTTCGATAACGTTAAAGTCGCGGTAGAGTTTAATACCAACAATCCTTATTGGACATTTATAACTGCCACCCTCATAGCAAGTGAGGGATCAAAAAAGTGGACAAAATCCGTTACAAAGTTGACAAATTTAAGTGATGTTCTCAAAGACGCAGGCGAAGATTATAAAGCTGAAAATGCTGAACTGAGAGAAGATTTCTCACCAACTCTCGCTGTCTCTTGTGAAAAAAACTAAAAGACTGTTGTCATCAAGTAGCTTTAACCGCCTTTCGGAGCAAAAAGAGCACACCTCATCTGACTTGAACTATTCCTCCTCGCCACCACTCAAATCATTTTCTTAGGATCAACCCATTTATCAAACTCTTCCTCTGTCACATACCCAGACTTAATGGCCTCTTCTTTTAGAGTTGTTTTATTTTTAAAGGCCGCTTTTGCGATTTCAGCTGCTTTATAATAACCAATATGGGGATTTAGCGCAGTAACTAACATCAGGGAATTGTCCAATAGCTCTTTAATTCTTTGCTGATTAACCTGCATACCTTGAACACAGTTTTTGGCAAAAGATTGACATGAATCTGCAAGAATACGGGCCGAGTGAATATAATTATGAATGATCAATGGCTTGAAAGCATTAAGCTCCAGGTTACCCTGCATTCCCCCTACCGTGATTGCCACATCATTTCCCAGAACCTGAGCACAAACCATCGTAAGGGCTTCACACTGAGTGGGATTTACTTTTCCCGGCATTATAGAAGATCCTGGCTCATTTGCCGGCAGGATTATTTCTGCAAGCCCAGATCTGGGACCAGAACTTAATAATCTAATATCGTTTCCGATTTTCATCAGGCCAGTGGCCACAAGCTTAAGGGCATTATGACTTTCAACTATCCCATCATTGGCCGCAATGCTTTCAAATTTGTTGGTAGCAGAGCTAAAACTAATTTGAGTCAATTTACTGATTTTTTTACAAACAAGTTCACTATACCCATCAGGAGCATTTATTCCTGTTCCCACCGCGGTTCCACCAAGGGGTAACTCATATAGTCTCGTCAGAGAGTGTTTCAATGCATTCAACCCGTAATCTAATTGGGTCACATAAGCACTAAACTCCTGCCCAAAAGTTATAGGAGTCGCATCCATCATATGAGTTCTTCCTATTTTTATAATATCTGAGAACTCAAGCACTTTATCATGTAAACTTTTTCTGAGCTCTTCTATTGCAGGAATTGTGTGTTCAAGTAAAATTTTAACTGCCGCGATATGCATAGCTGTTGGAAAAGTATCATTGGAAGATTGAGATTTATTAACATCATCGTTTGGTCTTAAAAAACACTCTCCTTCACCTAGTTTGTTTCCTAACAAGACATGGGCCCTGTTTGAGATTACCTCATTAATATTCATATTGGTGTGAGTACCAGAACCTGTTTGCCAGACTGAGAGTGGAAATTCATCATCAAGCTTCCCCTCTAATATTTCATCACAAACACGAACAATCAGCTCTGATTTCTCCTTACTTAGACAGTCTAAATCGGCATTAGTTAATGCCGCCGCCTTTTTTAAAGTAGCATAGGCATAAATCACTTCTTTTGGAATAAGATCGTTTCCAATAGAGAAATTTTGCAACGATCTTTGAGTCTGTGCTCCCCAGTATCTATTCTGAGGTACTTTAATTTCTCCCATGGTGTCTTTTTCAACTCGCATTTTGAAACCCTTGTTATTTTTTTAAAACGTAGTCTAAGATACCACCACTTTTAAAGTAATCCAGTTCATCTTCTGTATCAATGCGACTAACTAGTAGGCATTCGCGCTTAGATCCATCCGCAGCTTCAATGATCATGGAAAATTGTGCTTTTTTACTAAGCTTAGCTGATTCTTCTGTCAGCTTAATTGATATTTTTTCTGAGCCATCTAACCCTAGACTCTTTCGATTATTCTCTCCCACAAACTCTAAGGGCATAATCCCCATGCCAATGAGATTACTTCTGTGAATCCGTTCGAAGCTTTCTGCAATCACCGCCTTGACACCTAAAAGTTTTGTACCTTTAGCCGCCCAATCTCTTGAAGAACCACTTCCATATTCTTTTCCCGCAATAACTACTAAGTCGGTATTATTTTTTTGATACTCCATTGCCGCATCAAAGATTGTCATCTGCTGATTTGTAGGAACAAACTTTGTATATCCCCCTTCAACTCCGGAAAGCATCTCGTTTTTAATTCGTATATTGGCAAATGTTCCCCTTGTCATCACTTCGTAATTACCTCTTCGAGACCCGTAGGAGTTAAAATCCCTAAACTCAACTCCATTTTCGATTAAGTATAATCCTGCAGGGGAATTCTTCATAATAAAGCCCGCAGGAGAAATATGGTCGGTTGTAATTGAATCTCCAAAGACTGCTAAGATTCTAGCTTCTTGAATACTAAAGTCAGTAATGTCTTCTTTTGTCATATTCACAAAAAAAGGTGGGTTTTTTATATAGGTAGATTTTTGATCCCAAGGGTATTTAACTGATTCAGTTGCTTGGATATCTTTCCACCGCTCATCTCCATCGAACACCCGTTCATATCGTTTTTGAAACATTTGTTTGCTTATGTTTTTGTAAATTACTTCTTCTACATCTTTTCTGCTAGGCCAAAGATCTTTTAAGAAAACATCATTTCCATCATTATCAACACCCAGAGGATCATTTATTAAATCAATATTGATTGAGCCTGCAAGAGCATAGGCAACCACAAGTGGAGGAGAGGCCAAAAAATTTGCTTTTACATCGGGATTTATTCTTCCTTCAAAATTTCGATTCCCTGAAAGAACCGAAGCTGCAACAATATTGTTTTCGGCAATGGCCTGGGAAACTTCTGGATCTAGTGGCCCGGAGTTACCAATACAAGTAGTACAGCCATAACCAACTAAATTAAAGCCTAATTGATCTAGAGATTCTTGCAGCCCTGATTGTTCCAAATAATCTGTGACTACTTGAGAGCCTGGAGCAAGGGACGTTTTAACCCATGGTTTAACCTGCATACCTTTTTTTCTAGCATTTTGCGCTAATAAACCTGCACTCACCATAACAGAAGGATTTGAGGTATTAGTACAAGATGTAATAGCTGCAATAACAATGTCTCCGTGAGATAGTTCATAGTTTTTACTTCCAACTTTAAATGATTTCAGCTTATCAGGCTCGCCTACCTTAAATTCGTCACCTAGTAACCTTTTAAAGGTCTCTACCGTTTGAGTTAGCTCAATTTTATCTTGAGGTCTTTTGGGTCCGGCAACACAAGGTTTCACTTCATCTAAATCTAGCTCTATTACATCAGTATAAGTTAAATCTTTTTCATCTTTATAGGCCCACAGACCTTGCTCTTTAGCATATTCTTCAACCAAGTGAATCGTTTCATCACTTCGACCTGTAAAACTTAAGTATTCAATAGTCTTTTCATCGATAGGAAAGAAAGCACAAGTCGCACCATATTCCGGAGACATATTACCTAATGTAGCTCGATCGGTAAGAGAGAGATCCTTGACTCCATTTCCAAAAAATTCAACAAATTTACCCACCACTCCGTATTCTCTTAATTTTTGAGTTACGGTCAAAACCAGGTCTGTCGCAGTAACCCCTTCTTGCAGTTTTCCCGTTAGTTTAAAACCTATCACCTCTGGAATGACTAAAGATATCGGCTGCCCCAACATAGCGGCTTCTGCTTCGATCCCTCCAACTCCCCAAGCTAGAACAGAAAGTCCATTAATCATTGTTGTATGTGAATCAGTTCCTACACAAGTATCTGGGTAAACCACCAGTTTATCGCCCTCTTCGTGAGTCCAAGCAACTTTTGCAAAGTATTCTAAATTTACTTGGTGAACTATTCCTGTGCCTGGAGGAACAACTCGAAAGTTTGAAAATGCTTTTTGTCCCCACTTTAAAAATTGATATCGTTCTTTATTTCTTTGATATTCAATATCCACATTTTTATTGAAGGATCCTTTATCACCAAAATGCTCTACTTGTATCGAGTGATCAATAACTAAATCTACCGGGATTAAAGGATTTATTTGCTCTGGTTTTCCCCCCAGTAGTTCTATAGCATCTCTCATCGCGGCGAGGTCAACAACTGCGGGCACCCCGGTGAAGTC
>JBFKKF010000118.1:0-5986 GCA_041631355.1 Bacteriovoracaceae bacterium
GAAGATCCTGTGGAATATGAAATAGGAGGTATTTCTCAAATACAGGTTAATTCCAAAATTGATTTGAGTTTTGCGATGGCATTAAGGGCGATACTAAGGCAGAACCCGGACGTTGTTATGGTGGGGGAAACCAGAGATAGAGAAACTGCAGAAATGGCAATTCAAGCCTCTCTAACAGGTCACTTTGTTCTTTCTACCCTACACACTAACGATGCTTCATCAGCTCCAACAAGACTTATTGATATGGGAGTTCAACCATTTTTAATTTCATCCTCACTTGTAGGTGTTCTCGCCCAAAGACTTGTCAGAACTCTTTGTGATAACTGCAAGACCCCCCATGAATTATCTGATTATGAAATGAGAATGCTTGATATTGAAAAATTACCTGAAGGCTCAACGGTATACCAGCCAGAGGGTTGTGAAAAGTGTACCTACACAGGCTATAGCGGTATGACTGTGGTTGCCGAATTATTATTGATTACAGATAAAATTCGCTCTCTTATTTTGCAAAAAGCGGATGCTTCTCAAATCAAAAAAGCTGCAATGGAAGAAGGAATGACAACATTGTCTGGGGATGCTCTTGAAAAAGTATTCAATGGCACCACATCAGTTGAGGAGATCTTACGTGCAATTATATCCGAGGCGGATGAAGACGAGAAATAAGTATGCCTATATACCAATACAAAGCATTAAGTAGAACCGGAAAAGAAGTTAAAGGCAACCTCACTGCCGAAAGCATTGTAAGCGCTAAGCAAAGAGTTCGATCAGATGGACTAAACCTGATTAGCATTGTGGAGAAAAAAGCAAAAGACTCCCATAAAACCTCGATTAGTTTTGGTAAGAAAGTAAAAGTTGAAGATCTCGCTCTTATGACAAGACAACTTGCAACTTTAATCAAGGCAAAAATACAGATCGTTGAAGCACTCAGTGCCCTCCAGGACCAAGTGGATAATGAATTATTAAAAGTAGTGCTATCTGAAGTAAAACAAGAAGTTAATGAAGGTGCCTCCCTTGCTAAGGCATTAGGAAAACACCCCAAAGTCTTTAATAATGTCTATATCAATATGGTTGAGGCCGGTGAAGAATCAGGGACATTAGAAGTTGTTCTTTTGCGTTTGGCCGACTTTACAGAAGCCCAAATGAAATTAATTACAAAGATTAAAAGTGCGATGATGTATCCTATTATTATGATCGTAGTGGGCTCATTACTCATCAGTGGTATCTTTATTTTTGTTATTCCAAAGCTTGCAAAAATATTCACCTCAATGAAAATGGAGCTTCCCTTACCCACTAGAATATCCATAGCCATCTCTAATTTTCTACAAAGCTATTGGTTCACACTTCCAATTATTGCATTCGGACTATGGTGGATATTTAATAAATGGAAAGCCTCTCCTAAAGGTATGAGAAGGTGGCATTCTATGGTGTTAAAGGCTCCCGTATTTGGAAATATTGTAAGAATGATTAACGTTAGTCGGTTTAGCTCTACTCTATCTACCTTGCTTAGCTCGGGGGTGCCAATTCTAATATCATTAAAGATTGTTAAAAACCTCATTCCAAATATTTTACTTAAAGAAGCTGTTGAGGAGGCTCGAACTTCGGTACAAGAAGGTGCCTCAATGGCCATCCCACTAAAAGAGAGCGGACACTTTCCAAGCATGGTGACTCATATGATTAACCTAGGGGAAAAGTCAGGTGAGCTAGAAGAAATGCTAACAATAGTTGCAGAAAACTATGAAGATCAAGTTAATGCAAAAATTAACGGATTAACTTCATTACTAGAGCCTGCCATGATTGTAGTGCTTGGAATTACTGTTTTTTTTATAGTCATTTCTGTTATAATGCCAATGATGCAATTAAATCAAGCTAGATAAGATTAAGGAGTTAACATGTTCAAGCGAAGTACTAAGGCTATTCTTTCGACTCAAAAAGGTATGAGTTTAGTTGAAATTCTTATTGCGATTACCCTCATTGGGATTATTGGTACCATCGTTGTAGGAAACGTTATAGATAGCCTAAGAGAAGGTGAAACAGAAACCGCTAAAATTCAAATTAGAAAATTAGGCGATATCCTTACTGACTATAGAAGAAAGTGTGGAGCATACCCTACTACGGATCAAGGACTAGATGCTCTAGTCGAAGCTCCAACTTCAGGAAGAACATGTAAGAGATATCCACCTAATGGTTTTATTCAAGATGGAAAAGTGCCTCTTGATCCATGGGGTTTTGACTTTGAATATAATTCAGATGGTAAGAAGTACACCATCATCTCCTATGGTGTTGATGGCCTAGAAGGCGGAGATGGATGGGACGCCGATATTAATAGTAACGAATTGTAATAAATTATGACGCCAAGAAAGTCTGAATTAACTCATAATCCTAACTTTCTTGGCCCTTCAAAACCCAACTCTAGATATTTTCTTGACCAACAATCCGGATTTAGCCTAGTAGAGATACTTATCGCGCTCTCGCTTGTGGCCGTCATGTTTGCCATTGTCTCTGTAAACACTGACACTGAAAGACAAAAACTAGATGAGGCCATGACTAAGATTGAAAGAGCGGTCAGGTTTGCCACCAATGAGTCTATTTTAAGAAACTCCCTTGTGCGTTTAAGACTCAATCTAGATGCTTCTCCTGTAGAATACACCATCGAGTACACTGATAGTTCACAATTCACACTTCCTCAAGCAACAGATACCTCTAAAATGAGTCTGAAAGAGCGAGAGTTTGAGCAAGAAAAACAAAAAAAACTAGACTCTGAGTTTGCCACCATTCCTGAATTTTTAGATGGAGGAGAGCCCTTAGCCGAAGTAGTCAATGTCTACGGACTTGCAACGACCTACTACCCTAGTACCATCATCAGCGGCTCGGTTAGTATTTATTTTTATCCCACTGGTGAAAAAGATAGTGCTTTAATTCTATTCTATACTAGTGAAGAGATGGCAACCTTAGCAATTTCACCTTTTGAAGATCGATTTGAACGAGAATACAGCCTTTTTAGTCAGCAAGAACTTGCAAACTTAGAGCAATCACTAGAAAATAAAACTAAGGAGTTAGTTCAAAATTGGTTAAAAGAATAATTTCGGCCCATTCACAAAGTGGATTCACTTTAGTAGAAGTCATGATCGCCATGGCCATCTTTGCTGTTTATGTCACGGCCATCGTTTTGACACAAACTACCAATGTGAATGATTCGGCCCGGATGGCGGAAGACTTGAAACTTCATAATCTTGCCGAACTCAAAATGAACGAAACCCTTATCGCAGATCTAAAATTTACAAATGCTACTGAAAATGATCCTGAATCCGGTGCTTTCGAGATAGAAGGATTTAAAAACTACAAATACTTAGTAGAGTTTAAAAAACTAGAGCTCCCTGAGTTTGAAGCCATTATGGGTAAATCGGAAGAAGACAATGCTCAACAGGAAGTCGATGTTCTGAAAAAAACAGTCTACACCAAAATGAAAAAGAATATAGAAAAAATTATTTGGCAGGTTAAAGTCACCGTAACAAACTCACTCACTGGAGCAAAGTATGAACTTAACTCTTGGGTTAACGATAAAAATGCCAGGATAGACACCAATTTTAGTATATGATGAACTCACAAAAGTATCGATATTCTTCGGGTTTTACATTGTTAGAAGTTCTGATAGCTTTATCTATTATATCGCTTATTATGCTTACGGTAATCAACTTCACTCAGTCTACCCAAGACACGGCCGAAAGGGTTACTGCCGAAGACAAAGAACTTTTACAAATTGAAACTGCAATGTCACGACTTGAGTGGGATATTTCTCATATTTACTCACCTCTTTACTTCAGTCATAAAATGGATCCTACACAAATGAGTGAAGGCGAAGGTGTGATCTACAATGACTTAATCCAGAAATACTCTAAAAACCAGCGATTCAATTTCATAAGCTATGATGCTCTTCCAATTCCTTTTTTTCAAAATCCTGAAAAGTCAGAGTTCATTTTTCTTACCCAAAGTAATAGAAGAAAATTCCAAGATATAAAACAATCTCATTTTGCCTGGATTCGCTACTCACTAAAGACAGATGAAAACTCTGAGACTAAAGACGGTAATAAGATGTTAGTTAGAAATGTTCTTGCTGATGATATTTTCTCTGACCAGAAAATTGAATGGGATGATTTAAAGGATCAAGTATTGATGAGAAAAATCAATAAGCTAAAATTCGAATTTTGGGATAAAAAAAATCAAAAATGGCGAGATAATCTGGATATTATTGAAGACGGTAAAAATAAAGCATTAGGCATCAGAATTACCATGGAATATTTAGGCCCTGACAATATAGAATCAATAGCGGTGAGAATCTTTAGACCGCTATTTCCAGATTTTACTCCTGAGAATATGTATAAATTTCTTAACGCAAAACCTGAACCGGCAGCGCCTCCAGCAGGAAGTGGGAATCAATGAAGAACAATTATAAAGAATTCTTTGTATTGTTAAAATCCCAACGTGGAAGTATTGCCATTATGATGGTAATATCAGCAGTCGTCCTTATTACCCCTATCGTTGTTAATTTTACCTTTGATACCAATGTCGCAAAGTTAAAGGTTTATAATATTGAACAAAGAACTAAGGCCAAGCTCAACGCCGAGTCTGGATTAAAGTTTGCAATGGCAAGATTAAGGCTCTATAAGGTAGCTTATAACTTCTTGCAAAAAAATACCTCACTACAATCTTCAGTGAAACAACAAACCCTAGATATCTTGTGGAACTTCCCTTTTATCTATCCTATCCCTGCTGCTGCATCTCTTTCAAAGATACAACGTGATGCTATTGCTGACTTTCATGAAGAAACTTTTATAGAAGGAGGATTACAGCTTACCATCAACAATATCTCTAATAAGTTAAATCTGAATATGCTAAGAGTGTCCTATCTACAAAATCTAGCTTTTAAAAATGAAGGTAGAGAGGAACCAACTGAAGAAGAAGCACAGTATAGTGTTGAGAGTCAGCTATATAAGCTAATGCAACAAAATGTTGATCAAAGGTTAAGAGAAGATGATGCTTTTAATGCAAGATATTCTGGTATTGAAGTCGTTGAACTTCTAAATGAGCTAAAATACTACCTAAGTGATCCCAGATCCTTAGAAAATGTAACTCAAGCAAGTTCAAGCTTTCAACGAGAGGAACTCACGCCAAAGCAGGCTCCGATAGTTAGTTTTTCAGAAATTTATACGCTCCCATCTTGGTCTGATGAGTTAGCTTCAATTATCCAAGATGAGTTCACTATTCACGGAGCATTAATGGTAGATCTCAATAAAGTCACTGCAAATATGCTCAAGATGCTTTTTCCGGATATTCTAGAAGAAGACATTACAGAGTTTTTTAAATGGAAAGACGATCCAGATGATCCTAAGTACTTTAACTCCCTTGATGAATTTAGAAATTATATTATTAATATTGGTAATATCGTTACTGCTGAGCAATTTGATAGAGTATTTAATAATTTCAAAAAACAAGGTGTTCAGTTTGGACCAACGCCTACTCTTTTTAAAATTGTCAGTACTGGAACAAATGAACGTACTAGCTTTACTATTACTGCCTATGTCGTTATGCCAGCACAACCTGAACCAAGAAAGAAAAAAGAAGATGTAGATGAAAATGGTAATCCAATCCCTCCAGACCCGAATGCTCCTGAGGACCCACATGGAGAAAATAATAATGAACAAGATCCAGTGAATAATGGAGAAGAAAATCCCGAGGTAAAAACACAACTACTAAACCCTCGTATCGTTGAAATCATAGTTAGTTGATTTTTTTCCTTTTTAAAGCAGCGCCCATAGATTAAAATATTTATATGCAAGGTATAAACATAGAATTAGGTAGCTATTCAGTAAAATTTCTTACCTATCAATTAGATAAAAAGTCCATTAAACTCATTGACTCTGAAGAGATTATCACCGAGTTTAATACACTGGATCCACAGCATCACCTTAATGAATTATGGGAAAGACAA
>JBFKKF010000119.1:0-5980 GCA_041631355.1 Bacteriovoracaceae bacterium
CGTTATGATATTTGCCTGATGACTTATCAAATTGTTTTGCTTTAAGAATTTTAATGTCTCAAGCTTTGACTGGAGTTTTCTTTTAACTTTAATATTTGTAAAATCCCCATTCCATAACTTAACTTCACTGGACATTTTGGTACACTTCAAATTATTCCCTGTTTTCATCTTGAAATATTCTAAGAATTCTTGAGAGTACTCTTTTTGAGTGTAAACGTATCGTTCAGGGTTAAGGAGTGCCAAGAAGTACTCAAACTCCTGATTGGTTTTGTTCGATATAGCAGGAGATCTTTTATTCGCAAATAATTGCTCTTCAAAATCACAATTAAAGAGCCAAGCTATTTTTTCCACTCTTTCCTCTTAGTGATAGCAAATTGATCATCATAATTTTTTAACTGCTGAATAAAGTCTTGATCCAATTTTGCCTTTCTTCTCACTTCTTCTATAAAATGTTTCCCTTTACTTCGGGCCGGAGTTAAGGGCCAAGGTAAGTTCTCATTATAATACGTCCACAAAGATTTATTCTCCCGCCACTTATTCAGATAAGTCACCCCTAGCTGAACATGGCTAATTTCATCCATTAAAACGATATCGAGAACATTGGCAATATCCCTATCCCCTAGCTCAAGAAATAGATGTTTATAAAAATGAGCAAAGTCCAGATTGGCAGCTTCAAAAGTTAAGGACATAACACTCAAGTATTGCATGGGAGTTTTGAGCTTGTGCATTTGACTCCAAAAAAATTCATTTAGTGGAAAATCTCCAAACTCATAACCTAGTTTATTTAATTGCTTAATATAGAGTTTTAAATGTTTTTGTTCGTCCCGAAGTGAATTTATTACACCTCTTTTAAAGCGACGTAGCTCTTCGGTATGGTGAGGATAGATTAAAAGCGCACTGGCCATCATCTCTATTGCTAGAAGTTCATGATTTGCGAAGCTATGAAGAGCAATGGCCTTTTTCTCTCTTTCGTGAAAATGACCTCGAGGAAACTTCACACTATTGTCATCAGAAATTTTGATACTTTGAGCTCTCACTGGCCTAATGGGAAGCTGATTAAACTCAAACGAGTCAAACTCGATATCACTTGCACATAACAGCTTATGGGAAACCTCCCCATTCAATAAAATCTCTTTAGCAAAGTCTGACAAATACATTTATTAAAATCCATTATTTTTTAAAGCTATTACCAATAATATCCGATAAAGACAAAGGAGTATGTTAATGCGATATATAATTTCAGTAGTTTACCTATTACTATTTGTGCAAAGTTCATTTGCCCAAAGAGCTAATTTTATCGATTTGAACAAATTTTTAACTGCTGACTCTCAATCTTTTAACGATATGGCCTATATTCAGATGTTTCCACAGTTTGAGGAAAATCCGGACCCGAAAAAAGCCGTTTCAGTTGAAATTTTCTTCGGCGAATATGATGGAAGTGAAGAATCCAAAAGAAAATTACAACATGTTAAAGAGATTCTGGCAGAGGATAGAAGATTAGATCCAAAATTTAGAATGGAAACCCAGGCCATTAGTACTAGGGCAGATACTATCAGAAACTCACCAGAACTTAGATCGTTTCTAAAAGAATTTAATATCTCTTCTAGAAAGGTTGATTATGACCAAGTTCCAGAGTTTTTAAATTACGCAGCTAATAACAAGAAAAAACTCGAAAAGAAAGATAGATATCCCTCTGGTTTTACACCTGGAAGAAAAACTTGGACCTTAGTTCGATTTTCCTCAACTATGGGAGGGGCCTTTGCAAGTTTATACTATATTGAAGGTTTATCTGCAGTAGCCGCGGCTCAAGTTTCAGTATGGCCAGGTTTACTCTCAGGTGCAGTAATTTATTATAATAATCACTATGGTGCCTTTATCACTAACGGAAAGTGGGCAAATTGGCTATTAACCTCTAAAAACTATTTTTCAAAAAAATTAAGAAAAGCTCTCAATATAACTTCGGATTCACTGGTCGAATCCCTTGAAAAAAAGAAAGAATATTTACGCAAAAAATATCCAACCATCTTTGAAAAGTCACCCGAGGTATTTGAAGCTGCTTATTATAAAGATATCAAACAAGCATCCATTTCCAATGGGAAAAAGTTTGAAAGAATCTTAGGAAAGCTCGCCAAAGTTGAAGAGTATGTAAAATGGTGGGTGACAGAAGTTATTTTCACAGGAACTGTAATAAAGATACCACAAGCACTTGCAGGTGTTGCTGAAGTCACTAGTGCCTGGGGGGCAGTTTCCGATGTACTCACAGCTTCCACGATGGGACTTCTGGCCCAAGGTCCTGGGGATATTGCTATTCAAAAGAGAAAGTATCAAATGGTAGCTGAACTCAATCAAAAAGTGGTCGATGGTCTTATTGATGTCAATAATAAGGATGATCTATTAAGTGAAATAAGAAAAGTACTATCTGAGAAAGGTAAGTACAAAGACTACACCATAACAGAGAAATCACATCCAGCTCTAGTTAAAATAGAAAACTGGTCACGTTCAAGGGCGACTTTTTTATCCTTTTTCTCAGTTACTGGGGTTGCTATGGAGGTTGCCGGAATACCACTAGCAAGACCTTTATTAATTGCCACAGGTGTTGGGGGTGCCCTCTATTACTCAAATGTGGCGGGATGGTTTAAACCAGGTAAGTACTTTGCACCAGTGAAAAGATTTGTAAGCGCCTTAAAGGATGAAAACCTTAAATTCAATATGCAATTTTTAAAAACAAGATATTGTTCAGGAAAGTATTTACTACGACCTAAAAGCTAGCCCCTTTTAAAAGCCTTTGCCTTATTATTTTTACTTTTATTCTTACGTCTTGATGACGAAGAAGATTTTTTACTTGATTTAGAACCGTCTTTATTATCAGAGCTCGTAAATGACCTTTTCGATTTATTGCCGGAAGAGCGACCGCCTTTCTTCTCCCTGAAGCGATTTCCGTGGGGCCTTCTTCCTCTTCTTCGTTGTGAAAAACAGGTTTCACAAATATTAAAATCGAAGTCATCGGCCAGTTTTACACCACAGGATGAACATTTTTTGGTGGTTTTTTCAGATAGCAGTTGATTTAGTTTTTCAATTGCAACTGTTTTATTTTCCAACAACTCTTTTTGATCAAAAGAAAAGAAATTGTTCGAAAAATGTCTTGCTAACCATTGGTATAACTCGACACATTTAATTGCTGTTTCGAGGTAGTCAATATCTTCTGAAGCTGTGTCAATGTCTTCATTAAGTATCATTTTCTTACCTACATAATGATTTAGAATCCATACGTAGTACTGGACATGCTCCATTAAGCCTTGATTAACAGGAGCACAAGCAAAACCAAAAATTTCAGCGTCACTTAAGCTATCCATTGTATCTGCTGACTCTACTGTTTCTGCAAGCTCAATCATCTCTTTCAAGTCAACACAGTAAAATGGCTTCTCAAATGACATGGTATTAAATAATCTCAAAAACTCTGATAGTGATAATGTTTTAAGGTTACTTTCTTCTAGAGCATGATTTACTGATCTAAATATTTCAAGATCGGGACCAACCATGGCCAATTCTTTCTGTTTTAAGTCATGATTAAGTGCTGCTTCAATTGATTCTAAGCCGTCATCGACACTGGGAAGACAACTCACAAATCCCTCAGGAAAACGCTGAAACCTTCCCGCCCTACCGGCAATTTGTTTAAGCTCTGAATTAGTTAAGGGAAACTCTTTACCATCAAAAAATTTAGCAATTGCGGAAAAGACAATTCTCTTAACCGGTAGATTCATTCCCATAGCAATGGCATCAGTTGCAACCATTATATCAGTTTCACCTTCATCAAATTTTCTCGCCTGCTCTCGTCTAACTTCGGGACTCAAGCGACCATAAACGATAGAAACTTTAAAACCGAGCCTTTCTAAATCTCTTTTGAATTTCAAAGCATTACGTCTCGAAAATACGATGACAGTGTCATTTTTTTCCAACTCAATTAACTTAAGTGGTTGTTTCATCACCGTTAATTTGGTCTTACGTTCATAATTTTGAACCTCAAGGGTATCACCTGTTAAATCTAGTATTTGCTTTACCAATTCAAAAACTGAGTGATCTCCACAGATGTGAATTTCATCTGCATTTACATTTACCAAAGCTCTTGTCCAGGCCCACCCTCTTTGGGAGTCGGTAATCATTTGTATTTCATCAATAACAACACAGTCAAACTCTTCATGTAACTTTGCCATTTCAATAGTAGAAGAATAGTGGGTAGCCCCTTCAACCTCGATAACTTCTTCCCCAGTAAGTAGAGTCGTTTTACAACCCTTATCATTTAAGGTGTCATATAATTCACTCGCAAGTAGTCTAAGTGGTGCTAAATAACAGCCATGTTGAGACTTTGAAAGAGCTTCAATTGCATTGTAGGTTTTACCTGAGTTGGTAGGCCCCATATGATAGATCACTCGACGCTTTTTCCTTCTGGCTTCTGAGTGTACCCAGAATTGTCCTAAATAATCTTTCAAAATCGTTGCTGAGATATCTTTTCGCTTGAATGAGAGTACTGACTGAATAAGCTTTTCAAACTCTCTTTCCAAAGTTTTTGTCGGCTTCCATATACCAATTCCAAGCTGAGAAAAAAATCTTTCATATTCACTCTCAGTAATAAGGTCTGGAGAATGTCCCTGGTCTGCGATAATTCCATTAAAGAAGCTTATCAACCTGTGTTTATAAACCTTTCCAATATCTGATTGTGGCCCCAGTAACAATTTATAATGAGACTTAATTTCTTTATCTAATTTATTTAAAGTTCCTCGTTTAAGTTTATAGCGAACTTTTCCTAGGTTTCTCTCAACTGTTTTTTTAATTTTTGAGACTCTGTCGCTGACGACAGATAATTTTGCCTCAACAACTAAGTCATTCAATTTCTCAATTTCACCGTTGATATATTCGATTTGTTCATTGAAGATAAACTCTCTGACCTTAGTCCGATAATCCCCTAAACATTTATTACAATGACAACAGATATCTGATTGCTTTAAAGCTAAGTCGAATTTATCAAATAATATAACCTGAGCTTCTTGGTGGTTTTTTCGAATCACCTCAATCCAATCGAGAAAAGATTGTTCATATCCCTTAACTAATTCTGGATCTACTAGACTTTCAACAACTAGGGGGTACTCTTCCGATTCTGGAAATAAATAATCTTCAACTAGGCATGTATCGACGATATTATCACGAGAACAAAAATATGAGAACTTTCCGTACTGCTTATCAAATAAGGATTCTAATGAAGGATACTCTTTAAGTAATGCCTGAAAACTTATGGCCATATTTTTCAAGCTGCGCAGGATTAATATCGACTCATCAAGAGAGCGAAGAAAACTTTCGTCCTCCTCGAAATTATGCTTTATATATAATTCCCTAGAGGTTGGAAGATTTTCCTCAATCTCTTCAAATAAACTTTCTAAATTCAAACGTTTTTACTTTCCCATCTCAACAAGGAAGGCCACTCCCAATCGAGCAAATTTCTCTGCGTGATCTGCAGTTCCAGCAGAACCGGCCACGTCAATTGTATCTCTGTTGGTATGTATATGGCCATTAATATCTCTCATTGTTGATTCAAATGGCATACTTGCTGGATAACCTGCATTATGCCATGAAGCGTGGTCTGAACAACCGTAGCCACAAGCAGAGTATCCCCACTTCACTCCAGTAACATAACGATCAATTAAGCTACCCATAAACTTTGTCTGTGCTTCATTTGTATAGTCTGTCATAAAAACAATATCTAAATCCTTTGTTCCTTTATGATTAGTCATGTCAAATTGAACAACACCGATAATATTTTTATTTTGAGATTTATAAGAGTTTGCTATCTCTTTAGATCCTAATAAACCAACTTCCTCTGCTGCATAGGCCATAAATTGGACTGTTCTTTCTGGCTTATATCCACTCTCCATGATGACTCTAATGATCTCCTAGAGGTATCAAAGCTGGATACATCCAAATTTGTCAG
>JBFKKF010000120.1:0-5949 GCA_041631355.1 Bacteriovoracaceae bacterium
AGCAAAAATCTTTATCTTTATAAATTTCTTCTAATTTATCATAGGGGATAACCGTAGATGTTTGTGAAGAATAATAAAAGGTTGGTGTGTGAGACTTTATATGCTCTGTTAGTTGTTCATATGATTTAAAATTAATTTTTTTTAAGGCCATCTCATTTACCTAGTAAAGACAAGTTCAAAGTCATTAGATAATGATTTTGAAAATTTATAATTATCCAAGTTAAATTTCTTAACACCATCGATATCGGTAATATTATTTTTAACGATAAAATTTGCCATCATTCCTCTGGCCTTTTTTGCCGAAAAACTTATGATCTTGTATTCACCATTTCTCTTTTCTTTGAATACAGGAGTAATGATATCACCCTTGAGCTGGTCCTTATCTATTAAGGAAAAGTATTCTTGACTGGCACAGTTGACTAATGTGTTGTTATGAGATTTTAGCTCTTTATTGATAAGGGCAGTCACATCTTCTTTCCAGTATTCGTATAGGTTCTTATAATTATTAAATTTGTACTTTGTTCCCATCTCCAATCGGTAAGGTTGAATTAAGTCCATAGGTTTCAAAATGCCATAGAGCCCTGAGAGGATTCGAATATTTTTTTGTACTGATTTTAGCTCATTTTTGTTAAATGATTTTATATTCAAACCAGTATAGGTATCACCATTAAAAGCAAACACCGCTTGTTTACTAGTACTCGGATTGTATTTATTTTTAAAGCTTTGAAACCTTTTATAATTTAGCTCTGACAGTGTTGGACTTAACTTCATGAGTTTACTAATTTCTGCAGTTGAAAGTTTTTTTAGCTCTTTTGATAATAAATTTGTTTTTTCTAATAGTTGAGGCTCAGTTTGGATAGAGCAGTTTGTTTCTGTTTCAAAATCTAGCTTCTTTGCAGGGGACAAAACAACTAACATAATTATTCCTTTTAATTTAAAAACTTTATAAGGTCATATCATTAGTTGAGAATTAAAAAAAGGGCCCTAAGAAGGGCCCCGATGAAAAAGTATATTAATTACTGATTTAGAATACTGTAAATAACTGTACTCCACCACCAAGTCTGTCTACTGACTTAACTTCTGATGGGTCGTGTTGCACATATGGGTATACATTCACTTTACCTACATTAAATGCCACTCCAACCAAGGCATTTTCACTTCCCTGCAGGGACTTTAACGCCAGATCACCATATCCAGGCATATGGCCAGCAGCAGTAGAAATCTGTACTGAAAATTGGTATTTCTCAGATAAATAAGTATTTGTATATTGAATCCAGTTAGTGAGTAGATGTCTTGAGGTTTCATCTACTGGGTCTACTGATCTGGTATTTACTGCTTTAATTAATGTTGCCCCCCAAAATAGTGAGTTATAATCATCAATCTTAGAGATAAATTGCATACCAGGTCTCACATTTCCAATTCGCTCCTCCGGCGAACCAACTGTCATAGGAAGTTCTAATTGGATAGTGGGTCTGATACTTAGAGCTGTTGATTTATATATAAAATATTGCGCCCCAATTCTTGGGTTAAGCATAGTCTCATTAAACCTATTATTAAGATCAGATCTGGAAGCACCACCGTTATCTGAGATGTTATTTCTCAAAATCATATTAAATCTTAGATTATCGTTATGGGTGTAGAAGAAGTTGAACATATTGAACATAGATGACGTATTATTAGCACCATCACTCTCTCGAGTTGTTACCTTATCTGTTCCAATGATACCTAAGTGCCATCCACTTAGTTTATCGGTAAATGATTTCTTTTCTTGTTTAAGATCAGTCTCACTACTAGTTTGTGCGTAGGCACCACTAAATGCTAGAAGTGAGCATAAAGTAATAATTTTTTTCATTTTGTATACTCCCATATCGAAGAAACATTAGATTTCGTTTGTACAAGTGTGCTTCTATATAACCCGAAACGTTATGTTGTTGTAAACTAATAAAACATTACTATATTATTTACACTCTGCATTATCTAGTGATGGCTAAGTATCTGGAATTATATTAAGAACCTCGTACTCCAAAGGTGCAATCTGATACTTTTACTCTTCAAATTCTAATTCTAGACCGTCTTCAGAAGCAGTCAGTGTCACTTTGGCCTTATTACTTTCACTTGCTTGGCCTACAAATTCTTTTAAGTCTTGAAGTTCTAGTTCGGGGTCGAGGTAATAGTCAGCACTAATCATGAAAATTATGGCCAAGGCTTCTTTAAAATCTTTCTCTGTTTGAAAATTACTTAGTTCAAAACTCGCAGAAGTTGCCAACTCCGGTGTTTCTATTATTTGAATATTTACTTGCATAGATTTCTCCTAAATTATTTGTTCTTTTTTTATCTCTATCCACTGTCCAGGTGATAGATTATCTAAATTCATATTCCCAATAGCGTATCTGACAAGTCTTAAGGTTGGATGGCCAATGGCCGCAGTCATTCTCCTAACCTGTCTATTCTTTCCCTCTGATAGTTTTAATTCCAGCCAAGAGGTAGGTATGTTTTTTCTATACCTAATGGGAGGATCTCTTTCTGGTAGGATTGGTTCAGGTATTAATTTCACTTGGCAAGGTCTCGTGAGATAATCTTTTATTTTGATCCCTCCTTTGCGTAAAGCTTCTAATTTTTCCTGAGTAGGCTCTCTTTCAACCTGGGCCCAATAAGTTTTAAGCTTTTCACTTTTAGGATGGGTAAGCTTTTGATTAAAAATTCCATCATTAGTAAGTATAAGAAGACCCTCACTATCTTTATCTAGTCTGCCTGCAGCATATACCTCAGGTGGTAGATTAAACTCCGCTAGAGTACGATCATGTTCTTCACCGGTAAACTGAGTTAAAACACCGAAGGGTTTATAGAAAGCGATATACTTGAACTTTGTCATCAGAGTTTGATACAATCAGGAAGTTAAAAAGGAAAGTTAAATGGCAAAACTTATAAAAAAGGAAGAGGTTAATATCCTTTGGACCGATGATCCTAACTTGAAGAACAAGGGCAAAGCTAAGAAAGCCTCTGTTGAGGTTATTCCCCATGAAAATACGCTCTCAATTCGTCCTGAGAAGAAGGGACGAGGTGGTAAAACAGTGAGCGTTATTTATGATTTTCCAGCTAATAGTGAGGATTATTTTAAAAAGTTAACTAAAAAGCTCAAGCGCGAGTGTGGTTGTGGTGGGACTTATAAAGTTAGTTCGATAGAAATTCAGGGTGACCATATCCAAAAGCTCAAAGAATACTTGGAAAAACTCGGGTTTAAAGTCAAGATAACTGGTGGGTAGGCCTAAAATTTCACATAGATAAAAAAAGATCTTCGCAGTAAAATATACCTAATGAGAATATTAAATATTGAGGAGCAAGAAGAAGACTTGGATAAGTTCTTTATTTCGATGCTTCAGTTGAAAGAAAAGATTGTCGTCTGGCAATTAAGACATCAAGAGGGACGACTTGTTAAGTCTAGTCGCTTACATGGGTATATGTCAGTTGCTGAACCCGTTCGCTTTAGATGCATTAACAATAATAAAGAAGATTTTAGTCGGGGAGAAATATATCTTTTTGCACCTGAGCAAAAAGCTATTTTTAAAACTACTCTTCAAAACTTCGAAGAAAATGATTTGTTATGTGATGTTCCTAGAGAAGTAAAGATTTTAGAAGACTCAGATGAAGAAGCTCTAGAAGATATGATTGATATCTTCAATAAAGAAATGAATTATGTTCAAGGTAAAGGAGAGGGAAATATTGAAGATCCTGTTGAGGTCGTTTCTGCCACAGACTTGCCTGTAGGTCCCGATGCACCTATCGAAGTCACAGGACCAAATACAAAATATACGGCCAGAGACTCTCACTTAGTGAGTGATAATAATCAATATGCTTTTACAGATAAAATTGAAACTAAGTGGAAAACCAAACGAATGAGCTCAAAGGATATAGAAATTTTTGAGACTGAACTGAGCTTTGTAAGTTTAGATGAGGAAGATAAATTATTTCAAGATAAAAGAGCTGCCCCTAGGGCAAGACCACCTAAAGGGAAAATGGTTACTATTCAAAAGTCTACAGATCAAGAATACGTAAGAACCTTTGAACTATTTGATTTATCTCGAGGTGGTATGGGATTTATCATTCCTTTGGGGGAGGAGATTGATAAAGGGGATATAGTTAATGTTCAGGCCTTTGATGATAAGGTCTTTGATTCCCCTATGCAGATTGAGGTGAAGTCTATTAGAGAAGTAGATTCCGATGGAACGCATTTCAAGGTCGGATGTCAATTTGTAGGAGATACTGAGTAGAAAATTAGCTTAAGTTATTATAAAACTCTTCATCGTATCCAAGGCAAATTGCTTTGTTTTTGTTGGTCAAAATTGGTCTTTTTATTGCGGAAGAATTTTCTATTAATAATTTATATTTACCTTCAGCATTAGTCTTTTCGTAGTCATCTTTAATTTTTCTAAAGGTTGGACCCTTAGTGTTAACCGGCCAGTCACCAAAATCTGCCTTCCAAGCTTTAATTTGCTGCTTTGTGGGAGGAGATTTTTTAAAGTTTATGAATTCATAATTTATTTTTAATTTGTCTAAGTGTGTTAAAGCTTTTTTCACCGTGTTACAATTTGGAATTCCATAAATCTTATACATATTTGTAAGCCTTTTTATGTTAAAATATTAGATAAATTTACGTAGTATATATTGAAATATAATTTATAAAAAGGAAAGGAAAATGAATTATTACACTGACTCGCAAGAGTGGAAATGGCTATTCCATAATGCAATTGATTGGGACAAAATTATCCCGCTATATTATCCTGAATTTCCCACAGAGGATGGTTTTAACTCAAAAGAAGAGGTTGTTCAGTTCATTGAAGAAATGATTACCGCCACAGGAGAGTGGGCGGGGACAAGTATCACAGATAGGGCAAGGCGTTTGGATGAGGAAGGTGCAGGAACTGTTGAGGATGGAAAAACAATTCCGGGACCA
The DNA here is from genome assembly GCA_041631355.1 of Bacteriovoracaceae bacterium. Taxonomy (GTDB): domain Bacteria; phylum Bdellovibrionota; class Bacteriovoracia; order Bacteriovoracales; family Bacteriovoracaceae. Next base: position 4,952 of record JBFKKF010000120.1, read on the forward strand.
GCTCTTACAGAGCTCTATAACGAAGCTAAAGAACTGCAAGTTTTTGGGTTGGCCGGCCCAGTTGAGCACGGTGGTATGGGAGCTCCTGCGATTACAGGTCTTATTGCGTTTGCTCAAATGAATAGAGCTTGTATTTCTTCTGCAACTCAAGTTGGTTTCTTTACTTCTATTATAGATATGGTAGAGCGTTTTTGTGACGAAGAAGACCGAAACAGATTATTGCCTAAGCTAATTGCTGGAGAAATTTCTGGTTCTATGTGTCTTACTGAGCCTGGAGCAGGATCGGACGTTGGTTCAGTTAAAACTAGTGCAACTCTACAAGAAGACGGTACATATTTATTAAATGGTAATAAGATTTTTATTACTAATGGTGGTGGGGGGCTTGGCTTTGTTCTTGCGAGAACAAAGGATGCTCCTGAGGGATTAAATGGAATCTCACTATTTTTATGTGAGCAAGAAATCGATGGTAAACCAAACTATATCATTGCCAAAAATGAACATAAGATGGGGCTTCACGGCTCTTTTACTTGTGAAGTTGTTTATGAGAACTCAAAAGCAAAATTAATTGGAAAGGAGAACCAAGGTTTCAGATATATGCTTCATTTAATGAATGAAGCTAGAATTGCAGTTGGACTTCAATCCCTTGGAGGAATTGAAGCCACCCTACATTATGCGAGAAAATATGCGGAGGAGAGATCTCAGTTTGGAAAGAACCTCCTTGACCTTCCACTTTATGCCAGAAATATGAAGGATTGGGATGTGGAAAGAGACGCATTTAGGGCCCTAATGGTGGATACTATTTCCTATTTTGATCAGTATCAAAAACTAGACTTAGTAAAGAGGCATGGAGAGTTAACAAAAGAGCAGCATAAACAATATGAAGAAGCTAAAAAGTGGGTACGAAGAAGAACTCCATTAGTTAAGGCCTATGGTGCAGAGACTTTTACTACCATTTCTCAAAGAGGTATCCAGGCTTTAGGTGGGTATGGCTTTATTGA
>JBFKKF010000121.1:0-5912 GCA_041631355.1 Bacteriovoracaceae bacterium
AATTCCGCCTAGTTAATACTTTCTTTAAAGATTTTGCCCAAAAATGTCGAATATGTCATTGATGATTTAAAATTGGAGTTATTATGTCGAAATTCATTTTTGTGTTAATGCTTTCAACTCTAGTATTTTCCTGTCAAACCAACAGAAATACTTATAAAGAGCATGGAAGAGTTCTTGCCAGTGGGCAGATCTTTTCAAAGTTTTTGAAGCAATTAAGTACCGAAACAAAAACAACAACTGAAGCATTAGAAAAAAACATAATTGAGTATATTCAAGCAAGAAGTGTTAATAATAACCACCCTAATTATATGGCAGTTGGATTAACAGAAGACCAGGCCATGCAAATAAAGTCTCTTAAAGACGATCTCCCATTCATGCCTAAGGTACGTAAATGGGCGATGGAAAACATAAACAAGGTGAACCCAAGTATTGAGAGACAAGTTGCAGAAAACGTTTACCAGTCAATCGTTGTTGGTGAAAGAGGTCTTTATAACCCTTACCGAGTTATTGGTGACGGAAATCTGGGTTCGATCAGAGCAAGACAACAAAAAATCTCTCCACTAAAGTCTCTATCTGAAAAGCAAGAGCGACTTTTAAAACAAATTAAACAACTAGATAATCGAAAAGTTGAAAGTGTATACCGTAAAAACCTGGCCATCATGCAAGAAAGAGGAAAGTCCTCTCCTGGAGCATTTGCAAACGGACAGGAAATTGTTGAAAGTGCCGCCCTTATAACCAAAAAAACTGGAATCAAGGCCATGGGTGAAGGTTGTGAAGCGTTTACCAAAAATGCCTCATTAGAGGTACTAGAGGTAAAGGCCAATGTTGACCTATATCGCGCTCAATTGATCGAGGAAATGGCACACAATAAAGCCGGTAGAACTTTTGCTAGCGTTGATGACATTCCAAGTTCACAGCGCCTTAAGCCTGAAGATGTGGATAATGCAACAGTAAAGGCTTTTCAGGATGTTTTAGGTTATACAGACGATGAAGCACGAGCGGCCCTGAGACGACTAAAGGGTAAGCCTTGTCGAATCTACTAATACGATAAAATTATTTATAAATTCTATTTCCATATCTATCCACTATGAACATAGTGGATAGCTTTTGTTCAATTTCTTTAGATAATTGGTCGCTAGCACGCTGATCTTTCACATAGCTTTGTCGCATAACTGATTCGTAAAAGTTAACTAAATCTTCTCGTTCATTTTTAAAGCTATATTGAATATCACGCTCATAATCCAAGAAGTCAGATAAGTCTTCTTTTTTATTTGCAAACGGGACTCCTGACTGATACTGAACAGGCTTTAAGCTTCTCAGTATCTCATCATGGTGTTTAAAAATAGTCTTTAATCCCTTTAGAAAACCAGGAATTTTTTTACCGATTTCTCTAAATAGTGAGATTTCTTCATCAGTAAACATTCGTAAAAAATCATCCACAAGTTGTTCACTACTCTTAAAGGAGTTTTCGTTTATTGATTTAAATTCATCAATTTTAATTATCATTTTCTCAAGACGCTCGGCCTTAGACTTAACGACTTGTAATTGCTTCTCTTTTAATTGCTTCATTAAATCACCATACTCTTTTAAATAAGAGATTAGGCGACGCTCCTTAATGGACTTAAAAAATGATTTAACAGTAAAGCCAAACTTGGAATATTCACTAAAACCATTAACAAATTTTTCTTTCAGGGTTAAACCTTTCTTTAAGTAATAGTGTTCAATAAAGTTAGCTTCTTCCATACTATATTTCATATAGGTCTTTAACCGATTGTCGTATAAAGAGTGATATTGTTTGATTTCATCATTGATCACCCAAGGCTTTGCATCTATTTTCTTGGACTTAAATGCCCTCGCAATTCCCATCCTTAAGGGAGCTGTTTTAATTAATTCCTCTGGAACAAATTGATACTTTGGCAGTTTTAACATCAAATTTCTCGCACCTATCTTAGATCTGTATAAGGCTCCCTTCACCACACCAAATTGTTGGCGAAGTTGTCTATAAGAGACATTTTCACGCATTGTTTGTGGAGGAGCAGAATAATTACGAAACTTCATACCAGTAAGTTTCTCATAGGATCTTATCCCCGGGGTACCAATGAAGGTTCTAAACTGTTTAACCACTGAATGACCGAAGTAAAGATCTAGAGGTAGAAATCCCATTGTCCAATACTTATTCACTCGATTATCCTTAGCTGCTTCTTCAATTAGATCATAATCTGCTATTTTGGCAGCATCTACCTGAGAATGGGCAAGAGAGGTTTGAAACTTTAATTGGGCCGGAACCTCATAAAATTGAGTATTTAATCGCGAGTAAGTAGAGGCAACTATAAGAGGTAAGAAAACATAATTAGATGCTGATAAAAATAATCCTAGCATACCAATTGTTCCAGGAGCTGCAATTCCCATCGTGCCGATAGAAAACATTACTCCAATTGCAATAAAGGTAACGATACCAAGATAAATCAAACTATTTTCAATATAATCTTCATTTGCAGCTTCGAGAGGGGAACGGATATTCTCTGCCACCTTATGATCTAGCCTTCTTATTCTTGCTGCAGTTATTTTAGTCATATCTTGTCCGTGCTTTAAGGTTTCACGTAAAAATGCTGAAGCTTTAAAGTTTTGCTTAAATAATTGGTCATTTTCATAATCTAGGTACTTACCTTGGCAAAATTGACCTAACTTGCCTTTAACTTCACGTCTGGCCTGATAAATAACCTTTCTGATTAAATCCTTTGCCCTGTTCTCATTTACCACTCCCCCTTGATAAGCATGAAGACCAACTTTTAACAACAAAGGACGTTCAACTTCTTCAGAAACTGTTTTACTAGTGGTGATACCACCCCAGTAGGAAGTATTGTAGACTTGTCTATTCTCTTCGGTTTTAATTTCATTTCGAAGCAGTGGACTCTCACCATAGGCCTTAGAGAGTCTTGTCTTTAATAAATGTTTTTTCTCATCCTTATCTAAGTTAAAACTAGCATGATTATAATTATTGGCAATAGAACCAATAGGAAGTTTAAATAATTCAAATATTCTAGCAAAGAGTCTTTGAGGCCGCTTAATAATTTCTGCATCCTCATACATTTGTTCATTTTGTTCTCTAAGCATGCGCTCTTGTTGTTTAATAATCTTATTATTTGCTGAGATCTCATCTTTAGTGATGTCGAGTGACATTAGATACTGTCTTTTAAGTGATTCATAACCGATATAAGATAAATCCTTACCATAATAAACTCTTCCTCGAGTTGCAATATAGCTTCTTGGTCTACCAAAAGTTCCATCAGTAGTATAGTCTCGATTAGAGCGTTTCCCATAATCTTCGATTTCTTCAATCCCAAATAAACTAGAACCCATTCTCATACCAATATCACGCCACGGTATCTCAATGTCGATTTTCTCTTGAAAGGCCTTATAGAATTGATTAACATGAACCGTTACAGGGGTGCCATCTTCATAAACCTTAATAGTATAAGGATTGTTTGATAATTCTTCTCTATCTCTAGATAACATTGTTGCATTAGGAACGAGTGCCGTTTGCGTTACTTGGAATTCATTTTTTTCAAAATACTCTCTTGAAATTTTAAATAAAATATCCCATAAGGCCTGGGCCCTTTCTCCATCAGTTCCCTTTAGCTTGAATTTATTAAAATCAGTTTGAACTAAGTATTCTTTATTAAATTCTTCTGTTAATTTTTCAAAGAACCCTTTCAGAATGAGACTTAACTTTTGATTTTTCTCTAAGGTTAATTTAACATCATGAAAATCGCTTCCCAGCTTTAATTCGAAATATCCCATCAACTCCTCTATGCTTCCAGGGGCCAATTTTATATTACGATGGTTTATTTTACGATCATCCATCTTAACCGCAAGAGCAGCATTCTTAGCATTTTCTCTAGCGATCGCATAAACCTCATCAACTTTTTTATCAAAATTAATTTCAGCAAATTTCTTATTTTTCCCGTAATTTAGAAATAAACTTCTAAGTTTTCTTCCTACCTGTACTTCAAGTTGGTCAGCGATATCATCAGAGACTCTTGCCTCAATAAGCTTCTCAATCTCAGCTTGTGCTTTATTACTAATCCAAGGGTAGGCTCCCAGAATATACTCAGGAAGAGAGTACTTAACTCTTTCAAGTAGGGAATTTGTAACTTGATTATAAATAACTTTCTTATTTAAAATATCATCACCTGGCATAACAAATGTTCTAAAGTGATACTCCGTAAAGCTTTCTAAGTCTTTTTTTAATCCATCAACGATTAATTTTGCATCCTCAGTAAAATGTTTAGTAATCATCTCGTCAGTTATTTTATGGTTATAATACTCACTAAGAAGTTGTTTCATCTCTGGTTGATTTTGATAAGCAGTAAGGAGAATTTGAGTGACCAGTCCTCTACTCACCGGAGTGATCTCTTTAAGTTTTTCTTTTATTTCTTCTTCACGTTTAAGGTAGTCATTATAAAATAAATCATATTGTTGATTTTCCATAACAGTTGGCAACGATGAAATAGGGCCTTCTCCCCTATAGCTAAGGAAATTACCACAACTATTGAGTCTATCTCTAAGTAAATCTACCTTAGTCATTCTATCCACCGCCCATAGATTCACTAGGTTCTCTCTAATCCCAAGAAAGGTAACAAGCTTGGCGTAGTCACTTTCAGTGGTGGGTTCTGACAAGGCCATATACTCGTATAATTCTTTATTCTGTTCTGACTCATAAATCTCGACAGTTTCGTTATCTATATTTCTTACCTTCATATTAACTTTGGATATCAACTCTAATCCCATTGTTTTTTTAACTTTCAAATTAAGGTAAGATAATTTTTCAAAGGAATAACTCGATAAGACCTTATGGTTATTATGAGCAACAAAAGCATAGACCTGATGAATTCTCCCCACCATGCCTAAATACCTAAAAGCAAGTTCTCTAAATTTTTCTACTTCTTTTGCATCAAATCGTACTTTATAGAAACTTCTTTCATATATTTCTTTTTTAATAATTTTAAGTTTTGTGAGTAGCCCCGTCATAATATCGGTGTAAAACTCATTTTTTACGATTGGTCTAGATGAAATCAGTCCAGAAAGAGATTCCTTCATATCATTGCGATCAATTAAAAATAAGATCCCTTCCGCCTCGACCATTTTTTCTTCTAGTCCCTCAATCAAACGAGTTGGATCAATAAAACCAGCTTCTTTCTCGGCAAGCTCCAAACTACATTGATCACTAGGAATATAAGGAAGATAACGATCACCATAATTATTGGCGCAATAATTATAGGCGGCTTCATAGTCCCATAATTGACATGCGTGTTTCTGAGCAGTTTCATAACTTAAACAGCTTGCAGGAACTGTTTGAGGAAGTACTTCTTCAGAGCTATACTCATCTCCTCTTAAGTCAGCGGCAAGCTCCTCGGTACAAACATTACTGGCATAATACGCTAAAAACCCTTCACCGTGTTTTTCACTACATAGTTTTGAGGACTCTGCATCTTCAATAGGCACGCAATTATAAACAATAGCATCATAGTCCTGCATACAAATGGCATGAACTTGGAAAGACAGTAAATAGATGGCCCAGATAGCTAATCTGGTGCGGGTAAAAGAATTCTTCATGCCTCTTATAGAGCAAATCGTATGCCATAAACGAGGACAATATATCTATAATTTCAATACCTTATAATGTAACTAGGCGGCTAAAGATCACTGAAGTGTCTAAAAACTATACATTAATACTTCTCTTTCCAAGCTTTTCTGCTATATTCCATCAATGGAACAACAAACTATGATTAATAAATTTTGGGATAAAATTGGGATTTGTGCTTCCGGACTTTGTTTAGTCCACTGTCTTGCTACACCAGCACTTTTAATTTTTTTTCCTACATCTTTTCTTGGTAGTATAAGTATTGAAA
>JBFKKF010000122.1:0-5894 GCA_041631355.1 Bacteriovoracaceae bacterium
GAGTCGACTCATATAATTTAAATTCGAGTTTAATATTTCAGGGATGAGGTGCTTCGTCATTACATTTGTACAGATAACTTTATTTTCTAAGGTTGGTTTACCCAATCTCTCTAAGACACTATTTAAAAAAGGAACATCAAAAGAAGTATTGTGAGCCACAATGATATCATCCCCAATAAAATTAAGAATTTTATCAATAATTTCTTCAATGGTGGGCTGATCCTTTACCTTATCTTGAGATATTCTTGTGAGCTTTTGAATAAAATCGGGTATTGGCAACTCTGGATTAACCAGAAAACTACATTTGTCAGTAATTTCTCGATTGTGAATTTTGACCATTCCTATTTCGATGATCTTATCCTTTTGATGATTTCCCCCAGTGGTTTCGAGATCAATAACACAAAACCTTAAATCATTAATTAGACTTTCAGATGTTTGCTCAGTCATTATTGCTTTCCAATATTTCCAATAAATGAGGTTAGTAATGTCGAAAACTTTTGCATCGCCATATTGGCCACGGTTTTAACATCATCATGATTTAGTTTCTCATGACTAATACCAGCGGCTAAGTTTGTCACACAAGAGATCGCACAAACTTCCATTCCTGCATGGTTTGCAACAATAACCTCAGGAACAGTGCTCATTCCAACGAGATCGGCACCTAGAGTTTTTAACATATTAATTTCGGCAGGGGTTTCATAAGAAGGACCTAGGACTCCCGCATAAACTCCAGACATGAGTTTCACATCAACAGATTTAGCAGACTCTTCAAGAGTTTGTATTAGTCTGTGAGAGTAAGCTTCTGTCATGTCAGGAAAACGTGGACCAAGCTCATCATAATTTACGCCTACAAGAGGATTTTTACCACTTAAATTAATATGGTCTGTAATACAAACGAGTTCCCCTGGTGTATAGCTAGCATTTATACCACCGGCCGCATTAGTGATAATAATTTCTTTTATACCTAATTTTGCAGCAATGCGAGTGGGAAATACCACAGACTCTAAGTCATGACCTTCGTAAGCATGAAATCGTCCTTGAAATAATAAAACCTGAACGTTATTTATTTCTCCGGTAACACAGCGACCGGCATGGCCCTTAACAGTTGTTTTAGTAAAGTGAGGTATTTCAGAATATGGTATTTCAATTTTATTTGTTACCTGATCAGCAAATTCACCTAGTCCCGACCCTAGGATAACCGCCACTGTTGGTTTAGCATCTTTAATTTTTTCTTGTATAAAATTTGTCGTCTCATTTATTTTATCTAACATAGAACACCTTTTAATTGCTTAGACTCTCATAAATAACTTCAGGTTTATTTGGTTTAGAATTAGAAAACTTCATAACTTGCTTTATAAATTTCTGACATAAGTCTTCGGCCAGTTTTGCTTGGTTGTCATTATGGTAGATGGTTAATATTGGCTCACCAGCTTTAACCTTGTCAGCTAATTTTTTATGAAAGTAAAAACCAACTCCAAAGTCGATGTGATCTGTTTTGACTTTTCTTCCGCCGCCTAGCTCAGTACACATAAATCCAATCTCAGCATTTTTAAAGGACTTAATATATCCGGTCTTTGGGGCAAGTACTTCCAGCTTATTTTTAGCAAGTGTCATGATACTGTAATCATTTACAACTTGAGAGTTACCATTTTGGTTTTGTATCATTTCTTGAAACTTTTTCAGGGCAGAACCATCCTTAATGCTCATCTTCGCTTTTTTTCTGGCCTTACTCATACTAGATTCAGCCTCGGCCATGTAGATCATTTGAGCAGCTAATTCTATGGAAAGGTGAGTTAGATCTTTAGGGCCATTGCCCTTGAGAGTTTCTATGGACTCAATTATTTCCAGAGTGTGACCGACAGCGTTTCCTAGAGGCTGATTCATATTTGTAAGCAGGGTGACACATTTCTTATCAAAGCGAGTGGCCGTATGAAGTATACTTTTTGCCAGTTTTTTTGCCTCAGACTTTTTCCTCATAAAGGCACCTGAGCCTACTTTTATATCCATAACGATGCCATTAGCTCCCTCTGCTAACTTCTTACTCATAATACTGGCAGTGATTAATGGAATAGAATCAATGGTTGCTGTAACATCCCGAAGAGCGTAAATCACTTTATCTGCGGGTGCGATTTCCTCTGTCTGTCCAATAAGAACAATGCTCTTTTCAGTGAGTCTTTTTTGAAATTCATCTAACCCGATCTGAGTTTCAAAACCAGGAATGGCTTCAACTTTGTCTATTGTTCCTCCAGTGAAGCCAAGCCCTCTTCCAGCAATCATGGGAACCTTTACTCCACAAGCAGCCGCAATAGGTGCGAGGATAAAAGAAGTTTTGTCTCCAATTCCTCCGGTAGAATGTTTATCGATAACATTTTGATCTTGAAATTGAAGAGTTTTACCTGAGTACAACATCGCATCAGTCAGAGCGGCTGTTTCAGCTGGACTCATTCCATTCAAATAAATTGCCATGAGAAGTGCAGTGACCTGATAGTCACCAATTTGCTTAGACATTAAAGAGTCGATTACCCACTTAATTTCCGTGTCGGTTAATTCCTGTCCGTGTTTCTTTTTCTCAAGAATAGAATACATTGTCATTTGCGTCATTCTCAACCTAATTTCATTGCCTATTTCAAATGTAAAACCTATCATAGTAATTAATTATTGGCTTGCAAATAAAACATTAATTAATGTCATATAGAAGGAAACAACATGAACAATACTAAAAAGTTAATGGGAATATTATTGATTGCAACTATATTTCCCCTTAGTGCATTGTCTCAAACAGATGAAGATTTGGACGTTCTTGTTAGTGATACTAAAAACGATCTCTTAGTTGTTGTTGGCGGTGGTTTGGCCGGGGCCATATTAGGTTTGTCTACGCTTTCATTTGTTGAGGAGCCTAAAGAACATACACGTAATATTATCGTTGGTGCATCGATAGGTATAATTGCCGGAGTAGGCTATGTTGCATTTAGTCAGGCGAGTAAAAGCCGAAATATGCTATACAATCCAGAGTCAGAGGAAACAGTCAAGAACTCGATCAAACAGTTTGATACTTATGCTAGAGCAGATTGGCACTCAGAGGTGTACGCAAATCATAATCAAATAATTACTTCACCTTACCAGGTTGAGTTGGGCTTTCGGTTTTAGCGCAAACTCTACATCATTTAATTAATCCCTAGAACTTTCTTTATTTATGTATTAAATAAGTTTAGTTCTTTTTAATACGCAAGGGGAAATTAATGGAAAGATTAATGTCACTAGTTGGTTTGTTGACAATGATAGGGGTAGCTTATGCGCTGAGTTCTTCACGAAAGCATATTAAGTGGAAGACAGTTATTTCAGGTCTAGTCTTACAATTAGTTTTTGGTTTATTAATCTTAAAAACTCCATTTGGTATGACTATATTCGATGGGGCCAGAAGTGCTTTTGCTGGAATTCTAGATTATACCAATGAAGGATCTAAATTTATTTTTGGGGACCTGACAAACGTTTCTAAGTCAGGTTTTATTTTTGCTTTTTTAGTCCTCCCTACAATTATATTTATGAGCTCACTGATGAGTGTCCTTTATCATATTGGAATCATGCAAAAAATCGTTGAATATACGGCTAAAATTATGATGAAGGTTATGGGAACCAGTGGGGCGGAGTCATTATCAGCCGCAGCTAATATCTTTGTGGGGCAGACAGAAGCTCCTCTAGTGGTTAAACCTTTTGTGGAGAAGATGACTAATTCTGAGTTGATGGCGCTGATGACCGGAGGTATGGCAACCGTTGCCGGAGGAGTGTTAGCTGCATATGTTGGTATGGGAATTGATGCAGGACACTTACTAGCTGCCTCGGTTATGTCCGCACCTGCGGCGCTTTTATGTGCCAAGCTAATGGTGCCAGAAACCGAACAATCTCAAACTGAAGGGGTGGTAAAGGTTGATTTACCTAAAACCAATGCTAATCTTATAGATGCCGCTGCCCATGGAGCGGGGGAAGGACTAAACTTGGCCTTAAATGTTGGGGCGATGCTGCTTGCGTTCATTGCACTAATTGCCATGTTTAATGGATTATTAGGTTGGGTTGGAGCAATGGTTGGTCTACCGCAACTAAGTTTTGAGTTTTTAATTGGATATGTGTTTGCACCATTTGCCTTTTTAATGGGAGTACCTTGGGACGATTGTATTCAAATCGGTGTTCTCTTGGGTAAAAAAACAGTGGTTAATGAATTTGTGGCCTACCTAGATCTAGAGGCAGCTATCCAGGCCGGAAAGTTAAGCCAGCGATCTGTAACAATTGCCACTTACGCACTGTGTGGTTTTGCTAACTTTTCATCTATTGCAATTCAGCTAGGAGGGATTGGTGGTCTTGCTCCGTCGAGACGACATGACCTGGCGCGCCTAGGGATTAAGTCCTTAATAGGTGGTACTCTTGCTTGTTTTATGACGGCTTGCATTGCTGGTTTGTTCATTTAGAGAATTAATGGCCTCGGTCTTTTTATTTGCTATCATTCAATGTAGACTTAAATAGTATTAAATTTAAGTTAAGGTAAAATTCATGGCAAAGGAATTAGTGATCAATCAGACTCACACTGAGAGTCGTGTGGCATTGATCGAAAATGGGGATATTCTCGACTTTCTAATTGATCGAGAATCAACATCTCATGACAAACCCAGTGTAGGTAATATTTATTTAGGAAGAGTCCTAAGAGTTCTTCCTGGAATGCAATCTGCTTTTATTGATATTGGATATGAGAGAGCAGCTTTTTTATATGTGGATGATGCTTATCTTCCAACACTAGAAGAGCAAAGAGAGATGGCGAAAAAGCTAGAAGATAAAGAAAACGATGAAAAATCTCGTATCAAAATAGGCCAAACAATCCCGGATGAATTTAGCACTTACTCCGACACTGTTGATTTAAAATATAGGCCAGATATCAAAATCCAAGACTTTCTTAGCGAAGGAGATGAGATACTGGTACAAGTGGCCAAAGAACCAATTTCCACCAAGGGACCGAGAGTTACTAGGCATATTACTCTTGCAGGTAGACATATTGTTTATATGCCATTAATTGAGCATATCGGGGTATCTCGTAGAATTGAAAGTGAAGAGGAACGAGATAGATTAAAAAAAATCCTTGAATCCATAAGGCCAGAGGGAAAAGGAGTTATCGCTCGAACTGTTGCTGAAGGACAATCGCATAAGACCTTAAAAAGTGACTATAGTCTACTTTCAAAAATATGGAAGGATACTCAAAAGAAAATTGAAAAAATTAAAGCACCATCTCTCGTTTACAAAGATCTTTCCTTTATTCAAAGGGCACTAAGAGACATCACTGACGAAGATGTTGATAAAATAGTGGTTGATACTAAACAAAATCAAAAGCAGGTTGAAAAATTTATTAATAAATTTCTTTCTACCATGAAGGGCAAGGTAGTGCTGCACGATACTGATCAGCCCATTTTTGAGCAATATAATATTGATGTTGAGATTGAGAGGGCTCTCAGTAATAAGGTTTATTTAAGATCTGGAGGGTCCTTAAATATCGATCAAACAGAGGCGTTAGTTTCGATTGATGTTAATACCGGAAAATTTGTTGGAAAGAGAACTTTGGAAGAGACGATTCTTAAAACTAATTTAGAAGCAGTTAGAGAGATTGCTTATCAACTGCGTGTTCGAAACTGTGGTGGAATTATCATTATCGACTTTATTGATATGGAAAGGGAAGAACACCGTGAGCAAGTCTATAGTACTTTACTTGAGGCCCTAAAAAAAGACAGGGCAAAAACCAATGTTCTCCCAATTTCAGGTTTGGGGCTAGTAGAAATGACTAGGAAAAGAACCCGAGATACCTTAACGAGGGTAATGTGCGAGCCATGTCCATACTGTGAGGGAACTGGAAAAGTAAA
>JBFKKF010000123.1:0-5883 GCA_041631355.1 Bacteriovoracaceae bacterium
ACATAAGGTACAACTCCATTGATCAATCACGTACTCTTTGCCGTCAGTTGCAATACTGTTTTCCGGACATATAATTCGACAGGAGTCACAACTAATACACATATTGTTAATTTCAAGTTTTTCTAACATAATTGTATTATAGCAATAGTCGGGGAGAAATAAAGCGTGAAAGTTAAGGTTATATACAGGAGTGCTGTCGTCTGGAATATGATATTGTTTATCATGTCATCGTTTGCTTTTTTATATTTTCAAAATTTGTATTTCAATACTTTAACAGTCCTAGATTATTCGTTTATCAGAAAGTTTGTACAAGGAAATCTCAGCATCGCCATTTTATTTGTTATAACTATTATCTCGATTCTTAGATTTATGAAGGTTGGAAAATATTTATATATAATGAGTGTTCTTGTGACGTTTGCCCTTTCTGTGCTCAACCTAAATATAGAATTCTCTAAATTTAACTTGGTACTCATATTCTTTTACTTAATTATTGCTTTTTATCTATATCAATTCTATCTCTATGATATTGCAGAAGCTTATTATATACCTCGCTTTGGTAAAAATGATTTATTCTCAACCGGATTAGCGACAATTCAAACGAAGGTGGTAAAAGATGGAAATAAATGCTTAGAAGGCGTATTAACCAACTGGAGTGAAGAAGGATGCTTTATTAAGGGTGAAGTTACCTCGAAATTAAAAGGTCTGGTGGATTTAGAGCTTACATTTGAAAATAGAGTAGTTTGTTGTCAGGGAGTTATTGTAAGCCGACTTTCAAATGATAATGGTATTGGTGTGAAAATCAGTGCTAATGAACTAAAGGATGATCAAGATAAAAAAACATTGGGTTGGAAAGACTTTTATGGAATAATTGATGAAATGGGATATAAACCGGAGCTTTTGACATGAAATTAGTATTGATACTACTCACCTTATTTATCTATTCTTGTGATAAGGGACCGACCAGCCCAGAAGGACTACTGAAAATGTATGTTCAAGATATCACCTCTAAAAAACTTGATAGAGATTATTTTAATAAATATACCACAGGTAAACTATTGGAAACCATAACTGCATTGGATGATGATGAGTTCTCTAATTATGTGGATCTAAGTAAAATTAAAAATCCTAGATTAAAGATATCGAATAAAAACTGTGCCGGTAATGAATGCGTTCTGACTTATTTCGTCAAGTATGATGTGAACAAGGGCGATAATAAACAATTTGAGTCGGAAATAAAAAAAATTGCAACTCTTGTTAAAGAAGGCGAGAGTTGGAAAATTTCAGAAGTAACCAATGTTAAGACTTATCACGAAGCTGTTACACCGATTAATGCCCTAGAAAATTAATTATATGCACCATAATGTCGATACGTCATATGATGAAAGAACAGGACTTCATTCAAGCTATGGTCACCGACACTCTATCTCTTGGAAAGATTGGATCTAAGGGAAACTTCTTATATGATACAGATAATATACGTGAAATAGTGTTTGAGTATGATCGAAAAAAACAATGTTTTTGGATTAAAAACTTTAATAAACAAACTCTCGAGATACCGGAGAACTTTGGTCCTTTTAAACATCGCCTGGGAGCAGAATTTATACTGGATGACCAAAGCGATAAGTGTGGACTGCTAGCAGTTTTATCTGCTTATCTGGATACTAAATTAAAAGTGACAAAAATCACCCTTCACAAGGGCCATGAACAACAGTTGAGTTTTGATTTACCGGATGCCGCATAGCGCGCAAGCGTTGTTGATGGTAAATATACCCATCAATATAGCCTCTTTAGCTAATCCATGATAATTAGCGTTTATGCTAAAAACTGAGTTTACAAAATACGGAAAGAAAAATCTCAAGGGAAAGCCTCGTTACTTGAAGGCCCGAATTCCTAAGGGAGACAACTATGTAAAGGTCAAGAACTCCCTTAGAAGTAAGAATCTTTATACAGTTTGTGAAGAAGCTAAATGTCCAAACCTGGGTGAATGTTGGGAAGAAAGAACAGCAACAATGATGATCTTGGGTGATACTTGTACTAGGGCCTGTAAATTTTGTCATGTGAAGACTGGTAATCCAAAAGGCTGGCTAGACTTAGAAGAGCCACAAAAGGCATCAGAGATGGTCTCAGTCATGGGCCTTAAATATTTAGTTGTAACAAGCGTGGATCGTGATGACTTAGAAGATTTCGGAGCGGCTCATTTTGCGGCGGTAGTAAATAAAATCCATCAAGATCACCCTGAGGTTAAAGTAGAAGTCTTAATTCCTGATTTTCAGGCTGAAGAAAAACATATGAGGACTCTTGCTGAATCGAACCCATTTGTCATTGCACAAAATATAGAAACAGTGAAAAGACTCACTCACCAGGTGAGAGATCGCAGGGCCGGTTACGATAAAACTTTGAATGCACTAAAATTTTATAATGAGCTGTATCCTCAAATTGCAACTAAGTCTTCAATTATGGTTGGACTAGGTGAAACAAAGGATGAGATCGTTGAGACTTTATTGGATCTTAAAAATGTAGGCGTTAATATTATAACCTTTGGGCAATACCTAAGACCGACAATGGCCCACCTAGAAGTCCAGAAATATTACGAGATAGATGAGTTTGAGCACTTGAAAAAGATTGCTTACGATATTGGTTTTGACTTTGTAGCCTCAGGCCCAATGGTAAGAAGCTCTTACAAAGCTGGTGATTACCTAAAATACTTAAATCAAAAGCTTGGCGAGGATATCAATTGGAAAAACTCATAGGAACTATTTTTTCTGAAGTTACCCCGCCACGAGATGCAGATGTCTCTATTCATAATAATACTTTATATGTAAAAAAATGGAACTGGGATTACCAAGACTGTCTGTTATTCCAAAAAAGTGCTCAACGTTTTATAAGTCAAAAGAGAAAATTAAGAATTTATATTTTTTGCAATCATCCCCATTGTTTCACTTTGGGAAGAGGCAATGAAAGAGGACAGTCAGAGCTAGTTGATTTTAACCCTGAACTTGAAAACAAGTTGAACTTTCCTTTGTATAAAATTCATAGAGGCGGAGGAATTACTTTTCACTATCCAGGGCAATGGATTTTCTACCCTATAGTTTCCATCAATGAAAATTACTCGCTCGAAGATCATATGTGCTGGCAGTTAAAAACAGTAAAGGAAGTATTAAAAAGTACTTTTAACTTGGGAAATGTAATGGCGGCTAAAAAGCTTATGGGTGTCTGGTATGAAAGGCAGAAATTGGCTTCAATTGGGGTTGGATTAAATCGATTTGTAACTGAACATGGACTCGCTCTAAATTTGGTTTATGATAAGACAATGTTTAATGAACTATTAAAAATTAATCCTTGCGGTATGAACTCTGAAACCTATACCAGCCTGGATAAAATCAAAGATATTTCTACGGACAACTTGATTGAAAAATTTCACCAAAGCTTTCTTGATTCCTTTACAGAGATACTTCCTTGTTAATTGGTTGATCCATACTAATAAAAGATTCAGTAGATTGAACAGCATCTATGCTTTGAATTTTTTCAGTTAAAAAACGATGGTAGTCTTGAATATTTCGAGTGCAAATTTTTAATAATAAGGCGTAATTTCCCGTTGTATAATGAGCTTCGAATACCTCGGGAAAACCTTCTAGCTTTTTTATAACATTTTTAAGCTCTTTTGAGCTTTTTAAGTGAACCCCTAAAAATACAACGACATCATAACCCAAAGCCTTTAGATCCAAGTTGACTTTACTTCCCAAAATTATTCCGGCATCTTTGAGTTTCTCAATGCGCTGGTGAATGGTTCCCCCAGAAACAACTAGTTTTCTAGCAATCTCAAGGTAAGGAAGCCTTGCGTCCTTGAGTAGGTAGGTCAATATTTGCCTGTCTACGCTATCAATTTGATATTTTTCGACCATATTTTACACCCTTTCTTAACAAATTATCACAAAAACGAGGTCTAAAATAACATATTTGTAAAAATTGAGCAATTTAAGTATTAAATATTGAATAATTTCACGGTTGAGACGATAATTTGTTATCTGGAGGACGAAGAATGTGCGGATTTATATTTACAACTGAAAAGAAATTATCTCAATCAAGCTTCAAGGCTGCTCTCAATAGCATCTATCACAGAGGACCAGATGATGTTGAGATGGTGGAAAGAGATGGAGCCTGGCTAGGCTTTTCAAGATTAGCCATTATGGATTTATCCCATAATGGAGATCAACCTTTTAGACATAAAAATAGATTCTTTATGTGTAATGGTGAAATATATAATTACAAAGAGCTAGAAAGTGAGCTCGAGTTTGACTATCAATCAGGTAGTGATTGTGAGGTTCTTTTACCTTTATTTGATAAATTGGGAATGCCAGGGTTATTGCAAAAGCTTGATGGGGAGTTTGCCTTTGTTATTTATGATGAGGATACCGATGAGGTATTTGCGGCGAGAGATCCTATTGGTATCCGTCCGCTTTTTTATGGTGTGACAGAGTCTGGCAAAATTGCTTTTGCTAGTGAACTAAAGGCGCTGCAAACTTTTTGCACAGACATTAAAGCACTTCCTCCCGGAAGCTATTATCAAGAAGGTAAGGTATTTAAATACATCGATATTGGATTGACAACCGAGTATAAGGCTGATGATCTAGACATAGTTTGTTCGAATATTAATAAGCTATTAACTGACGGTGTTGTCAAAAGATTAAACTCAGATGCACCGGTAGGGTTTTTACTAAGTGGTGGCCTTGATTCATCATTAGTTTGCTCGATAGCTCAAAAACACTCTGAGAAACCCATCAGAACCTTTGCGATCGGCATGAGTGAAGATGCTATTGACTTAAAATACGCTAAAGAGGTTGCGGACTATATTGGATCAGATCACACAGAAGTAATCATGAGAGAAGAAGACGTGTTGAGTTGTTTGCGCGATGTAATTAAACAGCTTGAAACTTATGATATTACCACAATTAGGGCCAGCGTAGGTATGTACCTAGTCTGTAAGTATATTAGAGAGAAAACGGATATTAAGGTATTGCTTACAGGAGAGGTTAGTGATGAGATCTTTGGGTATAAGTATACAGACTTCGCACCAAGTCCAGAAGAGTTTCAGGAAGAAGCCGCCAAGAGAGTGAGAGAACTTTATATGTACGATGTACTGAGAGCAGATAGATGTATTGCGGGGAATTCACTTGAGGCCCGCGTCCCTTTCAGTGATACGGCATTCGTACAATATGTAATGAGCATTAACCCAAAAATTAAAATGAATACTTATGGACATGGTAAGTATTTACTAAGAAAAGCCTTTGAGGGAGCTGACTATCTTCCAAATTCGATTTTATATCGAGAAAAGGCAGCATTTTCAGATGCTGTTGGACACTCAATGGTAGATATTTTAAAAGCTCATGCCGAACGAGTTTATGAAGAGTCGGAGGTAGATAAGGCAAGTGAGAAATACGATCACGCAACTCCTTTTACAAAAGAATCTCTGCTATACAGAGATATATTCGAGGAGTTTTATCCAGGAAAGTCATACTTAGTTAGTGATTTTTGGATGCCAAATAAGACCTGGGAAAACTGTGATGTGAAAGATCCCTCAGCTAGAGTTTTACCAAACTATGGGGCCAGTGGACAATAATCGATACTAAAGCTTAGACATAAAAAAAGCTCCTCATTGAGGAGCTTTTTTATTTATTCAAGACCCAATAAATTATAAGGCCATATAATAATCTTTAAGCATTTTTGCATCTTCTTCAAGATTAGGCGAGTTAGAGATAATATATCCTTTACACTCCTTATCCTTAAGAGCTCTTAGCATATCTTTCCAGTTAAACTTTGATTTCTCAAGGTTTAAGTGCTTTAAGTCACCCTTTGAGTTTGAGCTGATACCTGAAACATGGATAT
>JBFKKF010000124.1:0-5881 GCA_041631355.1 Bacteriovoracaceae bacterium
GGTATAAGAATCCAGCCATCTGAGTTTATGAAGATTTCACTTGCCTTGGCATTGGCCAGATATTTTTCTCGTAATAATCCAGAAAGAGAGCTGGATCTTAAAGGCTTGATTATTCCCTTTATTATCACCTTGGTTCCGGCAATGTTAATCATAATGCAGCCAGATTTAGGAACGGGCTTATTACTTATATTGATATTCTTAGTGGTTTCATTTTTTAAACGACTCAAGTGGAAAACTATAGGTATTGTGAGTCTGATTGGAATTATATCAGGACTACTAATGTATAATTTTGGCCTGAAGGATTATCAAAAGAGAAGAATTCTTACTTTTATGGATCCCCAGTCTGATGCGAAGGGCTCTGGATACAATGCCATTCAATCTCAGATTGCAATCGGTTCAGGGCGGTTTCTAGGAAAGGGATTTAAGAAGTCATCCCAGGCTTCATTGAATTACTTACCTGAAAATCATACTGACTTTGTATTCTCGATCTTTAATGAAGAGCATGGATTCTTTGGATCTCTACTTCTAATATCACTTTATCTGATTTTGATGTTGCGCTTTATTTGGCTTTCCGGGGTAGTGCTTCGATTTTTTGACTCGGTATTGGCCATCGGGGTCATGTCTATCTTCTTTTGGCATACCTTTATCAATATGTGTATGGTCATGGGCTTGATGCCAATTGTTGGACTCCCACTACCTTTAATGAGTTATGGGGGATCAAGTATTTTAACCTTTGGGATTTGTATAGGGATCGCCACTAGTTTAAGCAATAGTCGCAATCTGTTTTAGGCATAGAATTTGCTCTATATTAGCTAGAAAGCCATAAAAATAGCTAAAAAGGTCAAATTTATGTTTAAAATGTTCGCAGTTGTCATGATTTTAATCACTTCTTCTCAGGTTTTTGCTCAAAGTGGGCTAGACCTAGAGGGTATACACACCAAAAAATTGGTACGTATGAGGCTATGGTACGAGGGAATATCTCAAGATGAAGCCCAAAGTGAACAAGAAGAAAAAACTAGTAAAATCAAACCCTTACCAGAGGAGTTAGGGGTTGCTTTGAATTTGTTAGAAGTATAGGCTGACCCGCTAAACTATCTATGATAAATAAATGAAATGAAAAAATTGGCCCAAATAGGCAGTCTTTCCAAAAAAATTCATCGGCGCTATTCTGCTGACCTAATATCTCTTTTACAGGCGAGAGGGTTTTTAGATTTACGCCCAAGCTTTCTCGAAATTTTAATGTATATTATGGACAACCAAGATACCTCTATCAAGGCCATTGGACTTGCTTGTGCTTTAAAAAAGCAGACCATGACGAGTCACCTGAATGAGCTGGAAAAAAGGGGCTATATTTCTCGTTCACCATCCTTAAAAGATAGAAGGGAGTTTGAAGTAAATCTAACAGACTTCGGTGAAAAATTTAAATTAGCGATTTTAGAAGTCAATGATGAGCTAGAAAAAAGATATCTGCAGAGTATGAGTGAAGTGGAAATGGACAGACTCGAGGGACTTCTGGATAATTTTTATAATCGAATAGCTTCCTCAGATCACCAACAGATGAAGCTTTTATAACTTAAGCTAGTTCAGACTCAGTATCTTTGTAATTTTCCAACCGATGACCCGGCCAAAACTTATGTCCTCCAGAGACATGGGATAAATTATAATAACCGGCCTTGTTTAGTAGTTTACAAGCAATAACAGAGCGCACCCCATATTCAGACATAACGAGAATATTTTTACCTTTACCTGGTAGTTGGTAAAGATTTCTTTTAAGATCCTCAAGGGGAATATTTCTTAGTTCTGCAATCTCAGTAGGTGGTTTATGACCTTCTGAAGATACATCTAGCAAGATAAAATCCCGATCCTTATCGTTATATAATTGAAATGCTTTTTCTGGACTAAGATCCATATAACCATGATCATTTAAAATATAATCATCAGATAGTACATCACCATTTTTAATTCTTATAAGATGATGTCTTTCCACCTCAAAAGAGCTTTTTACAAACTCTTCAAGTCTTTCTAATTGTCCTTCTAAGGAAGAGACCTTTCTTTGTAGTTGAAAAATGTCAGATTCTGAGCCCATTATCCACCTTGCCTCAAATAGCTACAATTTAATTATACGGAATCAAGTGATTGATTAGAAGAAGGGGTAAATTGTACCAAAGTGAATTTGTCCGATAATAATGGATGTAAGTAAAGCACAGGTGATATAGATGGCCCCATCGTAAACCCCATGACCAAGGTGTGGATTTTCATCTTGAATTTCAACCTTTTGAGGCTCTTGAATCTTATAGATGTAGGTTATACCTGTACGAAATAGTGGGAAAATTAGGATTCCCAATAAAGTTTTGAGTAGCACGAGTATTAGATATGATTGAATTTCATGGTGTTCGTGAGAAAAAGCCGCTTTCAAGATGATCATATTTCCAAACAAAAAACCACTATAGGATACTCCCATTCCTAAGTTCTTTTGGATCATCATACTGTTAAATGAAAGAGTAGAAACGTATCGATATAATTTGGTACTAATACCGTATAAAACCAAAGCAAATAACCAAAGAATAATTAATATAATAAGTGAATTCTCTGACTCTTTAAAAACACTTTTGATGATAAAGGCCAAGCAGATGGTATTTGAGAAGCTAACCAGACCATAGGCAGCATTTTTCCGTTTTAGAACTTCATCTTTATAATCAAAATTATAAAAAATAATATTTTCTAGGATGTAGATTGAGAGTAAATAGAAAGTGAAGCCGATAATACTCCATAAAAAGAAGTGAAACGTACTAATAGAAATACCAATATACTCATTAAATTCGAGTGCAGAAAAAATTAAGGCAACCCCGATTAGCCTTGAAAAAATATGAAGTGTATCAATATAGTTCTCTGAGGGGTAAATCTTTTTAAAAACTTGCTTTTTATGAGATGGATATAGGAACAAGTGAGCATATTTATATAAAAATAGTGCAATACAAATAAAGACTGTAAACAATATTCTAATTAGTAATTTGTCGAAAATTTCATTCATGCTTACTTCCTAATGTATAAAGTTCTCATTTAAGTAATTTTTAAGGAACTGTTTTACTTCATTGTCTTTTGGTTTTTGTCTCTCGAAATACTGGGGATAGACAGCTTGGGTGATCTTACCTTTAAGTCCAAATTCATTATGAAGACCGTGCAATGGGGTTTTGTTCTCTTGGTGTATTTGAATTTTAGTATAAAGATCATATGTGGGTTTAAAATCTCTCCAACCTAAGTAGTTGGGGAGTTGCCGGTAGGCCCTAAAAAACTTCCAAACTTTGTCTCCAGAGGGATGCTTATTCCATACTCCAAAATTGTTATTACCAATAAATAATGCCCCAGGGGGGAGAGGTGTAAAGTCTTCGGATGCTTCTTTATCTCTTCGAAAAATAGACATACCTAAATACGGGATAAGTTCATCAGAAAATTTTCTAGAAGTTCTAACGATGACTTCCTCGAAAGATTGAAAACCGTAGATGACTTTATATTTATGGTAATAGGTTTTTATAATGAAACCTGTAGTATGGATATCTACAAGAATAACCTCTACTGGTGCACCTGTAATTAGCTCCGAGAGTTTATCATTATTATTGATATAGCTGATACCCGAGGTTGAAGGAGAAAAGCCTTTAGAAAGTCCAAGGTAGATAAGAAGAAGAATGCCATAAATAATAAATTTATTCATAATTATGATTGAATGATCTTAGTAATCTCATCCCGTTGTTTAGTCTCAAGTTGGTTATAGTCACAGTGTATTCTGTTTACTGTGTGAGTACGGCTAAATTTCTCATAGAGATCCGTTGCTTGATTTATATTCTTCGTCATGAGTAGTTTACCGGTAATAGAGCACTCCCTATTCACCTTTAATGGGTACTTTGTATGTGGCTCAAGTGTTTCTGAGTAATACTTGGATAAACGTCCTCGAGTTGAGCATTTAATAAAGTCAATACTTTGATCCTCAAGATACTGCTCAAGAATTTCTAGTTGACCTAGCTGATCGGCTCCGAATGTTTCAAAAATTTTAGCAGGAATTTGATTTCCGACGATTCTTTTTGCCCAAACATTATCGCTATTTCTTAGCACCTTCATGAGAAAGTGGTCATCATGCTGCAAGTACTCCTCGATATCAGCAGGGATCGAATATTCATTTGAAGCTGAAGTAAAGTAGCGCTCGAGCATTTTTTCTAAACATACGGACTTATAATGAAAATACACCATTAAAAACATATGGAATCGACATAGGAGGAAATCATCAAAAGTCGCAACCGCTCTCTCTGAAATTCCAAGGTAGGCTTTCCCGTCAACGACTGAGGTCTTGAGATTATCTATAATCCAATCAAGATCGAACTTTCCATAACTGACCCCACAAAAATAACTATCCCTTAATAGATAATCCATTCGGTCACAATCCATTTCACTTGATACTAATTGATGCAGAAGCGGAAAGTAATTAACCCCTTTTAGAGTAAAATAATCCTCATGATCTGTTTCTCCAATAATAAGCTCGGCAACTTGTTCAGGGCTGACTCCAAACTTTGACTTAACCTCAGAAAACGACTCAGTAAAGGTAGAATCAATAATGGACTTAATGGTGTAGTCTTCGTGGTTGGCCTGTCTATCGGGATTATTAGCGAATTTACGGGGTAGGTTTAAGCTAGAAACTTTGGGCATAACAAATTCAGTCGTATGACTAAGTGGTGCGTGTCCAATATCATGCAGAAGACAAGCAAGTCTTAAAGTTTCTTTTAACCTTTCAGTTTCAGCAGTTTGAGGAAAATCCTTAAATAGCTGGGTAAAGACCTTTGAAGAAACATCCATAACACCAATAGAATGAATGTAACGGGTGTGAGTGGCGCCTGGAAAGACAAACTCTGAAAAGCCTAGCTGCTTTATATTTCTAAGTCTTTGAAAAAAAGGAGCTTCTAAAATAGAAATTTCTTCGTTTAATATCTTGATCGATCCGTGTATCGGGTCTCTTACTTCCACAAAAAATCCTTTAAATCTTATTTACATTAACTTCTAGCCATTCACAGATATCGCGGGATTCAAAAAGTGGTTTACCGTCTATGTATAAGCATGGAACAGTACTTCTTCCGGTATTCTTGAGGTGATATTCTCTGTTCTCAGGTTCCATTAAAGTATTTTTGAAAATAATTTTCTCTTTTAAATCTAGCTCATCAATTTTTCTGAGCACTACCATGCAAAATGGGCATTGTTCATAATAAAATAATTCAAGTTTCATAGGCCCTCTTAAAAGAAGTGGCCTAGAAAGGCCACCTTGAACTAATACATATCATCGTCGTCATCAGAGTTTTCTAGGTCATATCCTACAGGCTTACCTTTAGCGTACTCAGCATCTTCATCAAAAAGAACTTCATCTTCTTCAAAGTCCTCAGGAGAATCTAGTCCTTCGTCGTAATTCCACCCATAACCAAATGCATTGGGCTCTTGTTCATCGTCAGGGTTATACTCGTCGGATAAAAAGTGACTTGGCTCTTCTGGCTCCTGAGATTGGCTTGCCTTAGCCGCAGGAAATTCTTCGCTACTTTCAAATTCCTCGGTATTCTCTATGGCCGGAGTAGAAGAAACAACGGGAGCTAATTTTTCAATAGCGGGCTCAACCTCATTTGTCTTCTTTACTTCCTTCTTTGGACTAGTTTTTTTCTTAGCTACTTTCTTAGCAGTTTTTTTCTTAGCTACTTTCTTAGTAGTTTTTTTCTTAGCTACTTTTTTAGCAGTTTTTTTCTTAGCTACTTTCTTAGCAGTTTTTTTCTTAGCTACTTTCTTAGCAGTTTTTTTCTTAGCTACTTTCTTAGCAGTTTTTTTCTTAGCTACTTTCTTAGCAGTTTTTTTCTTA
>JBFKKF010000125.1:0-5876 GCA_041631355.1 Bacteriovoracaceae bacterium
AATTTGCCCAGTTGTTAAATGAATTTTGTTTAAAGGTGACGAAGTGGAAAAAAATCTCTATATTCAAAGAATGACAAGAGAGTTTATTGCACTGTTATTGATGGGGCTTCTAGTATCCTGCGGAAAAAAGACCGAGAATATTGCTCGGGATAAATCATCCCGTCAAGAAAGAAGTGAGGCTCCGATTTCAAGAGAAATTATTAAGCAGCAAAAACTAATTTGTCATGATGCCAATAAGTGTCCTGAGTTTCTCACTAAACTAGTTATTATAGATAGGAACCAGCTCAAGTATTGTGCAGGAACTTTAATTGCCGGAAATAAAATTGTAACCAGCGCTAGTTGCTTACCACGTAGGTTTAGAATTCCTCACTTAAATTGCTCTGACCTTATTTCTGCAGTTTTTACCGATGGAAGTATTGTTCGGTGTAATAAGATACTTCACTCAGACAACAACCTTTATAAAGAGCCTGCTTTATGGAGAAATGACTTTGTTGTCTTTGATTTGAAAAAACAAGTAGATATTGAACCAGCACGAATTTCAACTCAAGGACTTAAAGACGAGTTTGATTATACTTCATGGAAACTGGTTCATGGTGATGATGGTGAGAGTAAAATTCTAAAAGATAGATGCACTATTTCTCATAAAAACTATCTCAATCCATTTGCCAGCTCCGATTTGTCTCCTATGCATGTAGCAACTGATTGTTCTCTTAATGGGCAGACTCAAGGTTCTCCTTTAATGGTCGGAAATTTTTTAGCTGGTATTTACTCCCAGGAAATGGGGCGTAAAATGTATTCTTACTTAAAGCTTAAAGGTTTACAGACTACCCAAGAGCAAGAATATTTTCATATAACGAATACCGCCTGTTCACGTTTTTTGAATCGCAACCGCTCTTATCGTCACTCATATTGTGAGCCAGCGCTATCGACTTTATACTTGGATAAATTAAGAGCAAATCTATTGGGAAGCTCCGAATTGATACATGCTAATAATATTAGACGCATTAAAGAATCACTTAATTTACGAGAAAAGTATTTTAAGTGGAAGGTACAATTTGTTGCGAATGAGGCAAAGGAGAAGTTCGAAATTAGTTTGGGCAGACCATTTTGTGTTTCTGAACCAGGGAAATGGATTGGAGAGTATCGCTCAGGATGGAGGGGAAGAAGTATTTCAACCTATAGCAAAATAGAGGTCTCTATTCCTACATTTGTTCTAAAGACAAAACTAGATAAATTTCTGAAACCCTTCTCAGCAGTTGAAAAAGGTGATGAGAAGTCTTATTTTATTGAGTTTAATCCATACAATGCTTATGTAAATAAATCAACGGATGTGACTATTAGTTCAACTCTCTTTGGGGGAGATACTACTAGTACTTATGAATCTATCACAACTGAGTGTAATTAGTTAAAGTGAATCACATGGCCTTCACGATCGGTTAGATAGGTTCTCTTAATAGTCTCAAATTGCTTTTTGTATTCACCAAGTGACTCTAGAAAGTCTTCGCTCATGGCAAGTTCATTGGCATTAGCAATACCTTGAAGTTTAGCACTAACATTGACACTATCTCCAAAGTAATCAAGTCCTGTGTTGAAATTGACAGCAATAACTTCCCCGTGGTGAACAGAAAACCTGAGTTTGAAATCTAGATGAGGCGCCTGTTCCACCTCAGATATGATGGACTTAGTGGCCTCAATGACATTGATGGGATCCTTAAAAGTTGCCATAACCGCATCCCCAATGGTTTTAATAATAATGCCATTATGTTTATCAAGAACGTCAGAGATGATATCGAAGTGACCTTTAATTTGTTTATAGGCTTTTACATCACCGACTTTTTGATAAAACTTAGTGGAATCAACAATGTCCGTAAAGAAAAGAATTTGAACCGGGAGCCGTAGTTGGACACCGGCAGGTAGAGACTCAGTCGTGTATAATTTTTTAAATAGTTTCTCGTTAAATATAGTTAGAGGAGACAAATAGTTTTGAGGAGTGATGATGGCCTCTAAAATATAGGTAATGGATTGTTCTAATGAGTTGTGAATTGAAATATTTATATGTGAGCCTACGTGGGTTAGCTTCTTAGAGTCTTTACAATCCCAGTGAATTCCAACGCTATCGCTACAGGAAACATGAATACTAAGTTGTTGTTTGTGACCAAGGATACGTAGACGATACTCCCCTGATTTTAAATTCAGTAGAAAGCTTTGCCTTTCATCAGGTAGCAGCTTTTCTTGGGTGAACATATGAACCTTTTTAAATGGCTCAGCAGCACAATATGTGACCTCCTTAACGACTCGGTACTCGGGATTTATCTTAAAGGTTGCGTCGATAAGATCAAGACTATTCAGTTGGAAGTCTAGTTGGCAAGGTTCACAGCTATTATGCTCTAGTAAGTCTTGAAGGTGCTTGAATTGACTTCTGGTTCCTTTGCAGTGGGGACAAATAACATCCCAAGAAATGAGAAAAAACTTATGATAGGATGCCTTTAAAAAGGCTTTTATAAGTTCTTCTATGGGAACATCCCACTCCTTACTGAGTAGAGGAAGCTGAATTTTGTAAACGTCATCATCATCAGAGTGATACATTAGCGCGGCCATATTTTTGGCAATATGGTCGGGGATACCCATTTCATGAAATTTTAGAAAAGTTTGTTGAGACAAGGGATCATCGAGACCAGCTTTAACGATCTTGTGCGGGTTATTGACTAGGGACTCTACGACTTCTGCTAGCTTTTTCCCAAAAAACTTAAATCCAAGTAAGTATAGTAATTGAACAAATTTGAATCGCATTTCTGCGAAGTAATAAAAATAGACTCTGTAATGATTGCTAAGCTCTTGGACGGGGGAAACTTGAATAACAGCGTGTTCGGTAATAAGCGGTCCATACTCATGAACTCGATCTGCAATTATATAGTCTCCATAAATCCACCGCCAGGGCTTTTCCTCCCAGCGACTTTTCATTCCTAAAATTTTGGAGGAAATAAAAAGCGAACCATTACTTTCTTCTTCAAATCGATCAGGTACTTGGAGCTTCTTATTGACAAGAGAAGTATTGGTTAGAGTTTTAAATAAGGTATCTAGATCTGATTTGACTTCGAAACTGAAAACACTTTCAAACAGGTGTCCCTTGTTCTTTACACTTTGGGGAGGATATTTTTCCCTAAAGCTTTCAGTCGTTTCTTTGGATAAAAATCTTAAATTATTGTTTGAGGTCACGCCAGCTCTTTCCTTGTCTATTTCTTCTGTTTCTTTGCCAGTAGTCTACCGCCTTGAGGTGTTCTTTATAGGTAGAGGTAAAAACATGGGTTCCATCGTTTTTACTCACAAAGTATATATAGTTATGATCTTCAGGCTCCAGGACTGCTTTAATGGCCGCAAGACTTGGATTTGCAATGGGACCTAAGGGGAGTCCACTAATCTTGTAGGTATTATAAGGTGTTTTCTGGAGTAGATGTTTTCTTTTTAGATTACCATTATACTGCTCCCAAATCCCATATATGGTTGTCGGGTCAGCCTGTAGCCTCATTCTCTTTTTGAGGCGGTTTAAGTAGACACCTGCAATCAATGGTCGCTCCCATTTGGCTCCCGTTTCTTTTTCGACAATTGAAGCGAGGGTGACAACTTGATGTGGAGTAAGGTTGGTTTTAGAAAAGTCTAATTCTTTAGTTTGTGCCTTGTACTGATTAAGCATTGTAAGAATGATATCTTTTGCTGAGGATCCAGGGGCAAACATATAAGTTTCGGGAAATAAGTATCCCTCTAGTGAAGGAGCGGAGATCCCCATCATTTTAATTAACTCTGGAGATTTACAAAGAGAGATAAATTCTTTAGAGCTTACAAATTCTTTCTCTTCAAACATTTTAGCTATTTCGTACATATTCTTACCTTCAGGTATGGTAATCTTAGCTAAGATAGGAGTACCCTCAGTAAGAATCATTAAAACATCCCCCATGGTCACACCTGAGGGGATATTGTATGTACCTGCTTTGAGAGCAGTCATTTTCTCCTTGAATTGAGTATATCGATGAAAGAGTCGAGGGCTAGTGATGATATTTTTGTTTATCAGTTTAGCATTAACACTAGAGAATCCTTCTCCTGGGTTTATAGTGAATTGTACCTCTGGTCCAGTGTAGGGTTTATAAAAGTTCATTAATAAAATAATGAAAGCGATAAGTCCCAAAACCACTGGGAAACCAATAATTAAAGAAGTTCGTTTCATGGCCATCCTTGTCCTCAAAATTCAATGTGTTCATTTTAGGAAAATAAAACTAATCTGACGAGTTTTTAAGAAATTGTTCCAGAATTATTACTGCACATAATTCATCAATTTTTTTCATATCAACTTGAAAATTATATCTAGGGTCGTTCTCCATGCGCTCTTTTGCTTCGAAAGTGGTTAAAGTTTCATCCACCAGGTAGAGTTTGGACTCGATGGAGTTAGACAATTGTTGAGCGAAAGCTTTGACGGATTTTGTCATGGTTGACTCTTTTCCATCTGTGAAGTGAGGGATACCTAAAATAACAATATCAATAAGTTCATCAGAGATGATTTGTTGGATATCTGTAATGAGTTGTTGGTCTGATTTATAAGGGATTCTTCCCCACGGAATAGGATAGGGGTCATTATCATATTTATATGTTGCTATTCCAGTGAACTTGCGCCCATAGTCAATTGAGAGTAAGTGCTTGTTTTCTAGATCTTTTGTGTGAATAACTTCATCCATATATATGCTTGTACCGGCCAAAAAAGCTTTTTGTAAAGCTTGACAAGATTTCTTTTCCGAATATTATAAGGATAACTAACCGAAAAACCTGTTTTTTTAAACTCACATTCACATTCGGATGATAACTTCTAATTAAATCCCTGGAGTAAATTTAATGCATTTAACAGAACTTAGAGAAAAAGACATCAAAGAACTAACCAAGATGGCGGCTGATGCTGGAATTGAAAATGCGGCCAGCATGAAAAAGCATGAAATTATTTTTACGCTTTTAAAAAAGACTTCTGAGAAAGATGAATCAATTTACGGGGACGGGGTACTAGATATTCTACCAGATGGATTTGGATTCTTAAGGTCTCCCATTTATAACTACCTTCCTGGTGCAGACGATATTTACGTCAGCCCTTCTCAAATTAGACGTTTTAGTCTTAGGACTGGGGATACTATCACTGGTGAAATTAGACCTCCAAAAGAAGGAGAGAGATATTTTGCATTACTAAAAATTTCAACGATTAACACTCAGTCACCTGAGCAACATAAAAAGACAGTTCTTTTTGATAACTTAACGCCACTTTACCCGAATAAGAAAATTAATCTTGAAGGTGAGCCTGCTGGATATTCAACGAGAATTATTGATTTATTTGTTCCTCAAGGCTTTGGGCAAAGATGTCTTATTGTTGCACCTCCTAAGGGTGGTAAGACTGTTCTCCTGCAAGATGTAGCAAACGCCATCTCTAAAAATCACGAAGATGCAAAATTGATCGTTTTATTGATTGATGAGCGTCCGGAAGAAGTTACCGATATGAAAAGAAGCGTTAAGGCCGAAGTTATTTCATCGACTTTTGACGAGCCAGCTTCGAGACACGTTCAGGTTGCAGAAATGGTAATTGAGAAGGCAAAAAGATTAGTTGAAGCAGGGCATGATGTCGTTATTCTACTAGATTCAATTACAAGACTTGCAAGAGCTTATAACACAGTGGTTCCAGCTTCTGGTAAGATTCTCTCGGGTGGGGTAGATTCAAATGCACTTCATAGACCAAAGAGGTTCTTTGGAGCAGCAAGAAATATTGAAAATGGTGGTTCATTAACTATTATTGCAACGGCGTTAATTGATACCGGTTCTAAAATGGATGAAGTTATCTTTGAGGAGTTTAA
>JBFKKF010000126.1:0-5856 GCA_041631355.1 Bacteriovoracaceae bacterium
CTTCACAATTTTGTTTTCAAAATACTTTGGAGCGTAATAGGTTAGAGTTGCAAGAATTATCTTGTTATCCATAATTCTATTTAATCCACCCATATAAACTTTTCTATTAATAATAGCATCGATGATTCCAGGAATAGCGTAGGCGGAGTCCAGTGGAATAGGCTTGCCTTGCTCGTTATATACAATTCTATCTTCTCCATCCTCATCTTTAATAAGAGCATCTCTTAAGTATAATGGCTCTGCTGTATCAGGATCTTTTTGGTAGAGACCTTTTTCCGGATCATAAAGAGCGGCATCTGCATTAACTCTAGAGTATATGGCCGTTACAATAGGGTTTTCCTGAGAAACAGTTCTTAAGCGGATATTTCCTTCATTGTCTTGGTAGAGTTGGTCAGCATCAGTGTAAATTAGTCCTGAGTAAGCTGCTAGTTGGTGTATTTCTGGAGCGGCTCCATTTCTTCCACCTGGAGGTAGAAGCACCTGAACACCTTTTTTGGTTTTGGTCCAGTATTCTCCTAGTGATTTGTAAGTTTCACCAAGAATTTTAAAGTGATCATTTGGCATCATTTGTCCCAGGCCTTCTAACATTTCGGGGGCGTTTTCATAGATCCCTTGAAGCACATTTAAGTTGTTAGATGCACCAGAGGGAGAACCTGCGTTTAATTCAAGAATTCTAAATGGGAGACCTGGTATCTCGTCAATATTATTTTCAGAAACTAGACGAGGAAATTTAGCTGATTGTGCTAAGTAATCTTCGATAAGAACAAGGTCAAGTCCAACATTATCCATAAATGGATATTTCTTCATATTTGGATGATGAAGTTGTGGAAAGTAGTTAGAAGAAGATTCTATCGCGTTAATAAAGTTTTCTCTTACACTTGAAGGTAGACTTTGAATGAATTTAGATGATTCTAAATCTTTTGAGCCATAGATATCTTGTAGCACTGCTCTCAGAGATATAATTAACTTCTGAGCCGCTTGTTCTATATCGTTAAACAGTGACTTTTGTAGGGGAACAACTGTAGTTGTACATGGAACAGTAAATGTTTTGTATTCTCCACTTTGTGTTTTCTTAGAAAAAGTAAGGTCTCTGTTTTTTAAGAACCGAGTAAGCTTTTTACTTTCGGTGTAGTGGTTTGCAACTTGTTTACTCATCAGTTTATCAGCAATAGGTTTTGCATGTTGATAGGCAGTTCTAAGCTTTGATGTAGAAAACAGATAATTGGCCACTTGAACTTCTGAGTTTCCAATAAAGCCTAGATTTGGATTGTAGTTAGTTCGATTTTTACTTGTTTCTTTCACTTTTACCTCTGATGTTTTACTTCAGTAAAAAGCGCGATCCATGAGCTTATACTTAATAATATTATTCAGGTATTATACATAATATAACGCATAGCGCAAGATTTTTTTACACTCAACCTCTCTTTTGTATAGAAACGTAGCAGTTTGAGCTAATTTGAAGCTGGGTTTGGTCGTTTTTTGTCAAAAGTTTAGACAATATGGCCCAGTCAGCATGTAAAAATGTAAATTGAGTAAAATCTAAGCAATTTATAAAGGTAACTGTCCGATATCTGAAGTTGTAAAGTGCATGGTCACTTAGAAGAACATCCTAAATTCCAATTCAAGAATATCTGCCTTTGGTGTGTTTTTACCACTAATCATCTGTTGGTAAGAAAAACTAAATTTAGCAGGAATCATAAACTCTTCCTGCTGAAATAGTTTCACAGAGCTCAACTGGGCCATCAATTTTATATTATGTGAGTGAGATTCCGTGTTTTGTGCTAAATATTTATTCGCATCTTTGTATTCCGACTCATACCTTGCTTTTTCCGTTTGGTTGTAGAGATAGCTTGATTGAACAGAAAACCAATCAGAGAATATTTGTGTGGCCCCTAAACTATAGGTAAGTTTATTTCCTAGTTTTTCGTTAAAATTTCCCTTTCGGTCAGAAATATTAGTTTGGGAGCTATAAGGAATTCTTAAAGTTTTTTCAGATGAGAATTGATAAGTATATCTTAACCATGAGTCGAGTATGGTGTAGGAGTTAAGCTTTTTCCCACCTCCAAATTCCATAAATGCGTCCCATTGACCATCTCCAAATCCAATATCTTGGATGATGTCTGGGTCATCTACGTATCCCGTTGGGGCGATGGTTCCCACAGTTAGCATAAATCCGTATGTAGGTCGGTTTAAAAAATTATACATGATACCTATTTCCGTATCACCGAGTCCTTGTCCATTCCAGCTACCTAGCTCTTCATAGCCCATACCGTTTACAAGACCACTTTGAATGACTCCAGCATCAATATCGTAGAGGTTTTCAACTATATTACCTAAGGTTTGTGCCCAGTCATCTCCATATTTGTTTTGTAATGTAGCGGCAACTTGGTCGAGAGTGCCGTTATTTACTCTGGTATAATCAAGGTTTACTTTGGCATCAAATACTGGAATTCCTACGTAGGCTGTTATTTTATTGGTGATTCCATAACCTAGGGCATAGGCATTGACTTTAACATCGGCGTTAGCTTCTATTTGGTGTGTTCCAAGGGAAATTTGGTTATAGGCATCTTGGTAGGGAGAGATTAGCGCCAAAGCTTTTTTGAGTTTTTCATCATCTATCTTTTCTAAGGTCTCAATATCTGTTTGGATTTTGTAACTGTAGGGGGCTTCTGATTGAGACTTATTGAAACTGGAGCTAACTTGAGATTGCACGTATTTATTAACAAAAAGCCTAACACCTTGGGGTAAGGTGTTGTAATACTGTGCTACGGCCGAAGTAGAGCTAAGTAGTAAAAAGTAAATGAAAAGCAATTTATGCAATTTAGATCCTCGTTTCAAAAATATTTTAGAGATATTCTAAGCAAAAAATGGATTATTCTCCGTAACTTTATCCTGAATATGTAAAAATGACACGCCGGGTTAATTTTTTAGTATTCTCTTCTTTCTCTGATAGAATTTAGCTACTTACACAATAATAATTATTTTTTCAGGATATTTTTGAAAACCATACTGATCCATACATTATTTGTTTTTCTTCTCACTTCTTGTTCTCTGAAAGAGGCTTATGACAATGGCTTTGAAACCAAGTCTGAAATCACGCCTCTGGCACCCGCGGATAAATTGGCCAAGAGATTTGGTGATGGAAAATATGTAAATTTCAAGTTTAAGATTCCTCTCACTGAAGACTCAATCGGGTATTATGAGGCGGATGAAGTCTTAGATAATAGTAATAAAACTACCAAGCTTAATTTAATCAGAAGTATAAAAGAGCAGATAAAGTTTAGCGTCTACAATATGGCCCTTAAAATGGGTGTTTCTAACCACGCAAGATTCACTACTAGTTTTGATTTTTCTTTTATTGATCCTGAATATATTGTTTCGGCGAAGATTAGTAAGGTGCTTTTTGCAGTAGACACATGTCAGGTAGAAGGTGAGAGTTGTATCGTCAATAAAGGTGCAGATCTAACAATGCTGGATTCGGCGTATGTAAATCTTAGCTCAAGTAAGAGCTCTAAAGACTTTGAATACGAATTGTATGACGAGAAAAAATTTAAGAAATTATTCAAAAGGTTAGTAAAAAGTTCTCAAAGAAGTATCAGTAAAATAAAAGCAAATGAGAAACTTGATGAGTTTGAGTTTAACCTAGTTGCATTCAAAAATTATGACCAGCTTAAATTGTTAAAGAATACCAATGAAGAAAATGATGGTGTTTTCTTTCAAGGGGTCAGGAATACGAGTACACTTGAGCGCCTAATCTCAGGCTTACCCAATTACCAGTTGGTCGATAAAGTGAAAATCCATCAGGATGGATTGAGTTTGAAATTTACAAACTCTGAGTACAAAAATTTATACTTAAATCAACTTGAGGAACTTAGAAAATCCAACGTTAAAGATACCTACATGCTTCATATTGATAAAAACTTAGCCGATGCAAAAAACTTCTTTAATAATGATAAATTTAAACCACTACTGAAAGACGTTAGTCTCGTTGGAAATATTCTTTATATAGAGCTTTCAGATAGTCGTTTCGCAAAAGATTTTGAAAAATTAGTAGATCAAGACAGTGATATATCTTTACAAAGCTTTAGAGTGCTTAAAATGGATCGTTGTAGCTCTGAACTATGTATTAAGCCAGATATTGAAGATATGAATCTCGTTCCTTTAGTGAAGCAACACTCAAGGCTAGATATAGATACATATATTTCGGTTCGAAAATTAAAAAAAATTGATTTTAAATATCATGGGTTTATTGAAGTTGAAGCTAAAGTAAAACTTCCGCTATAGATCCACTGGAATATTGTACTTTTCCCCAAATTTTAATACGCTATTATTCAGCTCTTCTTGAGAAAAGAGAAGTCCAACCACATTGAGTTTCTTGGAAAGGTCAACGACACAGCCATTCTCACAGACAAAATCGATTGAGTAGGCCAAAACTTCGGTGATAGGGGTTTTATTTTGAAAGTTTGAGTAGTACTCGAAATAATCTTGAACAACATGGTCAATCTTGTTCAGTAAATCACTGTCAGTATCTTGGGTGAGATTATAGAAAAATTGGCTAGTGGATTTAGATTTGCCATTAAAAGCAAACTTTACAACTCCACTTGAAGCTATTTTTAAGGTATCATTAAAACAAACTGGGCAATACATATATTTATGATAAGTGATTAATGTATAGTTGTGAATAGTGGAAAATAATAAAATGTAGGTAGGAGATAAATGATTAGTGAAAAAAAGAGTTTAAAGCTAAGAGATGGCATAAACCTGCACCTAGAAATAATGGAAAGTGGTAGTCCGTATTGGTTGGTTATTACTCACGGCCTCGGAGAGCATTGTGAAAGACATAGTTATATGTATGAGATGTTTGCCCATTATTTCAATATTTGTCTCTATGACTTAAGAGGACATGGAAAGTCTGATGGGAAAAAGGCCTATATTGCAAATTTTAAGGACTATGTTCAAGATCTTGGTGAAGTTCTAGACTACTTACAAGATCAGTATAAAATGGATAAATTTGTCTTGTTTGGGCATTCTATGGGTGGATTGATCACTGCCTCCTATATGCAAAATGAAGTTCAGCAAGAGTTGTATCCGTTAAAAGTTTTTTTAAGTGCACCAGCTGTGGCCCCCCCTGGAAAATTAGGCCGCATGCTCGATTTAGCTCCGTTAAAGGTCTTGAATCTATTAGAGGATATTCCTGTCTCGCTTCCTCTGGAGGGGTTACTAGATTTATCTAGACTCTCCCACGATCTTCGTGTTTATGAGAATTATCTTACAGATGAGTTAAACTCGCTTAAAGTCCATACGAAGTTAATTTTTGAAATTTTAGCAGAATCCAGAGCAGTATTTTCTCGGCCGTTAAGAGTTAGTTGTGACCTATTTTGTGCCGTTGGAACAGCTGATGGTTTGGTGGACCCTCAAAGTGTTATTAAGTATTTTAGTACTGTAGAAAAAAATGCTAAGGTCTTCAAGGTGAAAGGGGGCTACCATGAGCTTCATAATGAAATTTATAAAT
This sequence comes from Bacteriovoracaceae bacterium, assembly GCA_041631355.1. Classification (GTDB taxonomy): domain Bacteria; phylum Bdellovibrionota; class Bacteriovoracia; order Bacteriovoracales; family Bacteriovoracaceae. Next base: position 5,513 of record JBFKKF010000126.1, read on the forward strand.
ATCGTAAGCAATATTTCCAGTTTTTGAAAGAGTCTCTTTTATCAACTCTTTTTGAGGAAGCTCTCTAAAAATTTTGTTCTCTCCGTGGCCGGAGGGTGAGAGTAATAAAACTTAGAATACCAAGGATGAGGTGTAAGAGAAGATGAATTATCTTTATACATTTTAATAAGTGCCTCAATCAAGTCTTTAGGGTTTGCGTGCTTTGCTGCGAACTCATCTGCTTCAAATTCATTTTTTCTAGAGAGCCATGTCCCAAAAGGGGATAAAAAGTAGGTAAATACCGGAAGAATGAGAGTGAAGACTATAAGTCCGACTGCCGGAGAACTATTTACTATATGAAAGGC
>JBFKKF010000127.1:0-5844 GCA_041631355.1 Bacteriovoracaceae bacterium
ACTGTTTTTCCCATTGGAACATCAAAACTAACATTGTTAACAGCTCGAACAGTTCCATCCTGAGTATTAAAATCTACACATAGGTCTTTAACTTGTAATAATTCACTCATGTTATGACTTCCCTTTCAATTTTGGATCAAGCGCATCTCTTAGTGCATCCCCTAAAATATTGAATGCAAGAACGACAATAAACATTGCTATGGTCGCTCCCAAAAGTTGCCAGTAAACACCTCTAGCTAGCTCCTCTTTGGCATCATTGATCATCGTTCCCCAACTTGGCTGCCCCGAGACCCCAAGTCCAAGATAAGATAAGATTACCTCTGATTTTATCGCTATTTGGAATTGAAGTGAAGTGTTAATTATTACGATATGTGTGACATTAGGAATAATATGCTTTACCAGTTTTCTTCCATGGCCAGCACCAATTGCCCCAGCAGCTTGTACATATTCTCTATTTTTATGCTTAAGTACTTCTCCACGAATTAAGCGACAAAGTCCAACCCAAGAAGTTAACCCCAATGCAATGAACACAGCAAATAGTCCAATATCAAATTCAGCTCCAAAAACTTGAGATAATGAGTCTTGAAACTTCTTAATGACAAATGCAATACTCATTAGCAGCATGATGCCAGGAATGGAGGAAAAGGTAGTGTAGAACCAAACGATAATCTCATCAACCCACTTCCCAAAATATCCGGCCAAAGCTCCAAAGCTAACACCTATCGGGATTGCAATTAGTGATGAAATCAAACCAACACTCATGGCGACCTGAGTTCCGTTAATAACCTTTCTAACAACACTTCTTCCCAGAAAATCAGTTCCAAGAGGATTATCCCAGCTTGGATGGGCATAACTTGGTCCCACGACTTCATTCCAATCAGCAGCAATTAAGCCTAGCCCCGCCAAGAGAGCAATAATGGCATAAAATATAACCACTGCAAGTGAAACTAATGCCACTTTATCTTTTCTAAGTCTGTGCCAGGCATCTAACCATAAAGACCTATTCTTTAGACTTATATTGTTTTGGTTATTGGTTTCTGTATTCATTTCATTATCTACTGTTTGTTCTAACATATACTTCCTGATTTATTGCAACTTAACTCTTGGATCAACGACGGTATAAATAATGTCTTGGACAAGGGTAAAGATAATATAAGCAACCGCTGAAAAAACCGCCATGGCCTTTAAGACTGGAAAGTCTGAAGCATTCAGTGCATTGATCGTCATATCGCCAAGCCCAGGAATACTGAAGAAACTTTCCAAAAGTAGTGAGCCCAATAGTAAAAATGGTAGCTGAACAACTGTATAAGTAACAATAGGAATCATTGCGTTTCTAAGTACATGCTTAAAAAGAATTACTTTTTCAGTTAACCCTTTAGCTCTCGCTGTTCTTACATAGTCCTGATAGATCTCATCTAAAATAAGTGTTCGATAAAACCTAATATCAGGACCAAGACTTAGAACCACCCAAATTAGAATCGGTAAAGAAACATAGTATAAAAAGTTTGGAAATCCGTACTCGTAACCAGAAATTTCAAATAGCCCCCATTCATAAGCAAGAAAGTTCTGAAATACAAGAATGTATACTAGAGATGAAATACTCATCATTGAAATACAAGTTATTCTAATGAAAAGATCAATCCCTCTTCCCCTAAAATAGGCCACAATGACTGCAAAAAAGATGCTGGTAAATGTCGCTATGGTGAAGGCCGGAATGGTGAGAGTCAGAGAGGGAATTGCCCCATTTTTAAACATCGTCGAAATTTGCTGCTTTGTGGCCCACGATCTTCCAAAGTCAAAAGTAAAGGCAGACTTAACGATATCAAAATATTGGGCGAGCATTGATTTATTAAGCCCTAATTGCTCTCTAAGCTCTACGATCTGATCCTGAGAAGGGTGCTTTCCAAGCATCATATGGACAGGATCTGGCGCAACCACGTTAAAAAGTACAAATATTAAAAAACAAACCCCTAACAAAACAGGAATAAGATAAAGAATTCTTCTAATAATATAGTTTAAATTTCCGTTCATCTACTCTGCCTTTGCCGTTTCTGTTTTTACTTCTTCTTTTAGTTTACCGGACTTTAAAACCTTCTCTTTAAGTTTCATATCAACATCATAATATTTAGCATGTCCGTGCTTAAAGGTTGAGAATTTATAGTTTCTAAGCCAAGAGTGCTTTAATACATAACTCGTTCTGTGCACCCCAAGAATGATTGGAGTTTTTTCAGCAACTTCTTGGGCCAGTTGAGCATATATTTTTGCTCTCTTTGGTCCTGGTTGCATAATCTTAGCCGCTTCAAATTTCTTGTTAAAATCAGGGTCGTTATAGTTAGAACCGTTAGGTCCAGGTGAAGCATTTGGTCCATAAAGCAGTTGAAGGAAATTTTCCGCATCAGGATAATCTCCCAACCAGGCCATTCCAAACATTTGTGCTTGTTTCTTTTTAGTCTTTTGAGTTAATTGAGGCCAAGTATTAGTGTTTACTTTTATCGTAATTCCAATATCTTTCATTGCCTTTTGAAAAAACTCGGCCATCTGTCTTGATCCAGTAGCACTTGTTGTTTCGTAGTAAATTTCAGGTATTCCCTTTCCACCTGGATAACCAGCTTCGGCCAAAAGCTTTTTTGCTTTTTCTAAATCATAACCCTGATATGGGTTTTTGTAAGTTTCATCATGACCACCAATTCCTGGAGGGATAATGGTTTGAGCAATCAATCCTCGATCATTGTAGAATAATTTATTCGAAACCTTGTTATTATAGGCCAGACTCATGGCCTGTCTTAGTTTTGCATTATTTTTAAATAAAGGATCTTCATTATTAAAAGCGATATAAGTAATATCTAGATCGGGAGTAATTTCTAATTCAATCCCCTTATGCTTGAACTCCGCCGTCAATCCCTTGGACGGGGTAATCACTTGGTCAAAATTATCTTTTGGTATTTCTGATAAATCCACATCTCCGTTTTCAAAAGATAGGAATCGAGTTGATGACTCTGTTAAAATATTCACAATCACTTTATCTACAATTGGAAGTTTTTTTCCTGCTGATTTCAACAGACCTTTTTCTTTATCCCCAGGAGCCCCTTCGGTTGGGTAATAAACTGTTCGGTAATGAGGATTTCGCTTGTATTCAATTCTATTTCCTTGTCGGTAAGTTCCAGTCATAAACGGACCCGTTCCTACCGGATTATTGATAAAATCTTCACCGTACGTTTCAACGGCTTCTCGAGGAACAGCAAAGGTATAAACCATAGCTAAAGAATAAAGAAACTGGGGATACTTTTGAGTTAGTTTAAACTGAATTGTATAATCATCTAAGGCCTGTAAACCAGAGATTTTGTCATCGTAGTTTGCTGTCTTCCCTTTATACTTATCACGCCACTCATTAAGACCTTGAATTTTTCCATCTAATAACCACCAACCAGTTGAGTTATTTTTAAGATCCGCCATTCTCATTATTGAGTAAACAAAGTCCTTAGCTTTTAACTCTCTTCCTTTACCTCCAGGAAAGCACTTATTATCATGAAACTTAACACCTTTTTTGATATTGAAGGTATATGTTAACCCATCATCTGAAACCTTGGGCATTGATGTTGCTAAGTTCGGTTGTAATTCATAAGGTCGCTTAAGATAATGATACTCTAATAATCCCTCATAAACCCTAGCTGTTTCATTACTGGAGTAGCTATCCCCTGCATTTACTGGATCTAAACCTTTTACTTTCGCTGAAACATTAACTGTTAGTACTTTTTCATCAAAGTTTCTCTTTTTAGTACAGCTTGTTAATACAAAACTTAAGGCCAATAAAACTGTGAGTGTGGTACGAAACATTATCTCTCCCTTTAAATTCTAAACTTTTATCAAGTGCTAGCTATCTTCTATACAAGAGTAAATCAATTGACAACTGGGTGCGCTTTGACACCTCTAATTAAGTTGTTTTTCTAGTGTTTCGAAGCAATTTCTAACAACCAAATCAATTTTGTAGGATTGACCATCTGTGCCATTGTAAGAAATACTCATCACTCCGAAATAACCCTGAGAGTCATGATTGTAGAATTTTGACGTTATCTCTTGGTACTTTATCCCTTTTGAGGACAAAACATTCTTATCTAAGCTCCACTCGTTATAAATGGGCTCATCTTCCTGCCTAATAGCGATAACTTCCCCCAGAGTGTGTCCAAGACCATTAACAAAGCGATGTAATTGTTCTGGATTAATTTCATTATTTTCTTTTAAGAGTTTCTCCTCAATAGACGTATTAAAGATAATTTTTTTAGGATTACTCCAGTCAATCTCGAAGGTTTCCGAAGCATGCAATGGAAAGCTTAACACTAGTAACCACTTTCCCATTTCCTCATCTAAGGCACTCTCATAGCTAAAAACGTACTTCTTGCCTGAGAACTCCAATCGCCCCTTTCCGGCCGAGGATAAACAGACATGCTTCGATGCAATAATCACATCTTCTAACTTCCGGTTAAGTTGAAATAACGAACAACTAGTTAAAACACTAAAAATAATTACTAAACTTATGGTCTTCATGCCCTTCACTATAGTCCGATCATTTCAAGATTTCTATAAAAAACCCGTATTAATTAGCTTAGACAGCTTTGGTGCTTTTAAATTTTTGATGAGTTTTTGAACTATCGACAGGATAAACTGAGGATTGCAATGAAGCCTATTGAATGGCAGAGAGTGAGCGTTCTAGAGTCTAGTTTAGTTTGCGTCAGCAAAAGAAGCAGGAACCCGTCCTTTTTCTAATTCAGTAAGAGCATCTTGAAGATCCTTTTTCTCTCCATCAGATTGGGCCAATCCCAGTGCTTTTTTCAAATACTTTTTTGCCTTGTTAAAGTTTTTTAGTTTTGAATAAACAACAGCAAGGTGTTTATTAATTGAAACATCATCAGGGACTTGTTTGACCGCTTTTTCTAGTTCCTTTAAAGCAAGTCTTAGCTTTCCGGACTTGTAGTAATACCATCCTAGAGAATCTCTAATATAGCCATCCTCAGGTTTTAAATCGATGGCCTTTTTTATAAAGTCATAGGCTTTTGGTAGCTTCTCCCCTCTTTCAAGCAAAGAGTATCCAAGAAAGTTCCAAGCGTGAGCATTTTTAGGATCATTTTCAAGAATTTGTTCCACGAGCTCTGTGGCCTTATCAAATTCATTTTCCTTTTCAAAAAGTGCCGCTAGATAGAATCGGTGTTCATTATTAAATGTTTTTTCTTCTTTCACATACTCTAGAGCTTCAATAGCTTCATCATTATTTGCAACACTTTCAAAATAAGTGGCTTTAATAACGCTGAAATCTACTTTAAAAGCCTCAATTTCTCTAATTTTCTTATCAATATAAGTTAAAAATTTCTGATGATATGGACCTTTTAAGTTTTCCTTTTCAAATTCATTTTTCGCCATAAGTGAGAGCATTTGTGCAATTTGATAAGAAGAGTCTTGGTACAGACCACTTTTATCATTGATTTTACCAAAGTATTGAATAGCATTTTGATAATCCGAGATCTCTTGGAAAGTCGCCCCCGTGTAGTAAAGAATCTGATCATTATCTGGTGCAAAGTTTAACAACTTTTTGAATATTTTTATGGCCTTCCTATGTTGCTTATTATCCTTATACAGGATGGCCAATTTCACCTTTAAGTTCAAATTGTCCGGCTCATAGTCAGACAGTCTCTCTGCGTATGGTATTACCTCTTTGAAACTTTCTTGAGTAAAAAGAAGTTGAACCAACCTGGAAAGAATTAAGGTATCATTGGGGTTTTTCTTTAAATATTTAGTATAAGTTCTTTTAGCTTTTTTATACTGCTCAAGTTCTTCGTAAATAAGTCCTAACGC
>JBFKKF010000128.1:0-5830 GCA_041631355.1 Bacteriovoracaceae bacterium
ACCAGGTGCTTAAAAGGTCCACTATAGCTTCAGAATTAGCACGATCAAGTACTGCCCTTTGGCGATATAAAATATCATGAGAATTATCAGCTAATATGTCCAAAGACACTCGCGTCCCGAGAACCATTTTATTGACTTCAATCCTAAAGATTGACCCCGCTTTTAAAGTTGCCGCAAAAATCTTTAATACTTTCTCATCCTTCAGATAATCTGAATAATTACTTTTGTACTTATCAAAAATTCCCAACAACTTATCATCGTTTTTAACAATACACCTGCCATCTTCTTCTATTTTACTCAGGAATTGTTGTCTTAATTTCTTTAAACCTTCGTAATTTCCACTAATTGGTAAAACTGCACAGTTTAAAAAAGAGTAATTATATCTAGTACTAAATTCTATGGATTGGACTGTCTGATCAATTTCCACGTGTTCTTGTTCGAAGCTCTTTACATATTCAGGATCAACTATAACAAAATAGTCAGACAATTTGGCCTTAATTACTTCTACTTTGTCTCTTCCGGTAAATAAATGACCTAGGAGTTGATTACCTTCTGCTTTAGTGAATATACCCTCTGCCATTTTGTCACATAGATCTGATTTACAAAGAATATAAAATTTACTTCCTAAATAAAAATCAAGGGGTTTATTGGATTTGACTTCAACATGCGTAATCCCTTCTGAGAAGAGAGAGGTAAGATCAGCTTCTTCATAAAAAAGCCCACGCATTTCTAAATAAAGTTCTCTTGAAAAATCTTCAATATCTTTTTGTTCAAATATTTTTGCTCGTTTCTTTTGAAAAATTTTTTCAAGATTAGAATTATAAATAATAATGTCCAACAACTCTAATTTTCCCAATTTGTTAAACTTTAAAAGCGGCTCGATAACAAAGTAGGGAGATTTCTTAATCGAAACTTCATTTTTAATAATGGCCTTTCCACCATCTGGTATTGCTTTCGCGTTATTTATCTTAAAAAGCTTAATACTTTTCACATTCGCATTTAACTCTCTTAAAGAATCAATTGCGAACTTCATTTGATAGCTAGGGTATTGCTGTGAATTAAAAATCAAGAAGTTAGACTTGCGCAAAATATTTTTCGCGTTTAGCCCTGCATGAGACTTACCTATGCCAACAAAAGTGGTCAAAATACAAAAAATAAATAAATAACTCTTAATTCTAAACATCCTAAATTCTGTTAAGCTCATTTTTTTTAATCGCGCTAAGTACTTAAATTTTAGCACAACTCAATTTCCCACCAAATCCGGTAAGTATTGGAAAATCTTGCCTTTAGTTCCAGTTAAGTCGGATTTAGGAAAAAAATGCCGAAGAGGTAAATACTTCTATATATATAGAGGGACTAGGAGCAAAACTAGTTCTTGTATTAAAATAGAGGTGGAGAGAGTTAGGTTAATAAATTATTAACATTACTGAACTCTTAAATATATTTAATGTTAGATCATTTGGGGAAATGGCCTGCTTAATGCAAAAGTTTAAACTTGGTTTTTTAACCTGGACATTGTTTTTACCACTTATGATGTTTTTAACATCATGTGGGGATAGTGGTGTCTCAACTGAAGGAATAAAGTTTGCAGTTCTAGGTTTCAATGCCAGTGGCTTCCCTGAAAAAGTTCTTATCAGCACTTCTGAAACGATTGAAATTAAAATTGAAAACACCGGTGACAACGCCGCCAACAATATTGCCATTTCCCTAGAAGCAAGTAGTAACGAGTTAATTTTTGAAGGTGGAGAATACCCTGGAACCACTGGAACCTGTTCCACCACACTAGGAGCAGGAGAAGGCTGTACAATTGCAGTAGTCTTTTCTCCCACCACATCCGATTATAACGAGTTTACTTTTACCGCAAGCTATAATGATGGCTTTGAGGATAAAGAAGTTAATATCTCAGGCGCAATTAAAGGCGCCCTTCCCGCCCAAATTAGCATTTCCCCAGTCTCATATAATTTTGGAGCTATCGTTTCCGGTGAAAGCGATACCGCTCTCCTCTCCCTAGTCAATAGTGGGGAGTGGCCAGCATCACAAATCGCAGGAAGTATTGTAACACCATTTAGCTTTGTGGGAGGAAGTTTTCCTGGAACTCTAGGATCTTGTTCAGCGGAACTAAATGATGGTGAAAGTTGTCAGGTACATATTCAATTTGATTCTCCATTCACTTCAAGTGTTTACTCTGAAAACTTTAGTGTGGTTTACAATGATGGATTGAATAATCAAAGTGAGACTGCACTTATCACGGGTTCCAGTGAAGTTTATATTTTTATTGATTCCCCACTTGCAAATGCAAGTATAAATAACACCAACAAGTTAAGCTTTGAGTTCTCAGGACGATGTTCCGTAGCAAGTTCTCCAGTTAGCTTAGATTTCAACTCAAGTGAAACTGTAACCACTACGTGTTCGGCCACTAGAGAATGGTCATACTTTGCTGACTTCAGCTCACTTCCTCTGAGTAATTTACCAGACGGATCAATTGCTGTAACTGCAACTCACTTAGCCGCCGCACCTGCCAGCGTAAATGTAAGTAAAGACCTAACTCCTCCATCTCCGCCAACAACTTTGGCCTGGGGAGTAGCTTCTCCAACTAATCAAACCAGCTCAACACTTTCTTGGACTGCTTCTGTTTCAACAGATGTTGCCACCCAAGAACTGAAGTTCTACTCAGACTCATCTTGTTTATTCCAAGTAGGAACAACTCAGGTGCTGGCTTCATCAACCACAAGTGCAACCTTTACAGCTCCTTTTGAAGGAACTTTTTATTTTGATATCGCTGCAATTGATAATGTTGATAACTCTGCCAAATCAACTTGTTCAAGTGGTTTACAGTTTGACTTTACCGCTCCAAGTGCTCCCACAAGCCTAGCTTGGCAAGAAAGCTCCCCTACCACCTCTGCGACAGTTAATGCAACTTGGAACTTAACAACTTCTACAGATATTAATTCAAAAACTATCAGATATTATACCAATTCTGCCTGTACTTCCCCAAATGGCGATTCGAATACCGTTGCTGTTGCGGTTAGCTCTGAAGCTTATACTCCGAGTAGTGATGGTGAGTTTTATTATACTATTGAATTAATAGATAATGCCGGTAACACCACTACTAGTGGTTGCTCCAGTGGAATTGTAATAGATGCCACACCACCTGACGCCGTAACCGTACTTGCTTGGCAAGAAACTAGTCCCCATGATGCTCTAAGTGTTAACTCAACATGGACCCCATCAAGCTCCAGTGATTTATCATCACAAAGCATTCAGTATTACAGTGATGCCACCTGTAGCACTACTGCTGGATCCAGTGTAAGTTTAACTGCAACAGATACTAGTCATAATTTTATTGGAACTGATGGAACAACTTATTATTTTATTGTCAGCTCTATTGACCAAGTTGGAAATAGCTCCCCTTCTGTGTGTTCCGCGGGAATGTTGATAGATACAACTGCTCCTGATACGGCCACTAGTATTGGTTGGACTCAAACCAGCCCTTCTACAAATTTAACCGTACAAGCTAATTGGACTTTGTCTGTTGCAACTGATTTAGCTTCACAAATTATAAATTACTATACCGATAGTGCTTGTTCTACAGCTGAAGGCACTACTGCAAATTTAGATAATATTACATCAACACACTCCTTTAGTGGAAATGATGGCGATAATATTTATTACCAAATCACAAGCATAGATAATGCTGGAAATGAGAGTGACTCATCTTGTTCCAGCTTAATGCTTTTGGACTCAACTCCTCCAAATAATGCTACCAGCTTAACTTGGAATGAAGGCACTTATCACAATGCTTTAAATATAACGGCACGATGGACTCCGAGTGTGGCAAGCGATCTGGCATCTCAAGATATCACTATCTATAATGATGCAAGCTGTGGAAGTGTCATCGCCGGACCAACAACTCTAGGGTCTACTTCAGATAACTCTAGTATCTTCACTGGAACAAATGCAACTAGCTATTCATTTACTATTACATCTACTGACAATGCAGGTAATACTAATACTACGGCTTGCTCGAACCCTATTACAATTGATACTGATGCTCCTGCAGCTGTAACTGCACTTAGCTGGACAGAAACTTCTCCACATAATTCATTAAGTGCTAATGCTAACTGGACTGCTTCTAGCTCTACAGATCTAGACTCACAAACAGTAGAGTTCTTTACTGATGCTGCTTGTTCAACCTCCACTGGTACTACGAATAACCCAACCCTTCCTGTAACGACACAAAGTTTTACTGCAGGTAGCGATGGTAATTATTATTTTAATGTAACGGTCATTGATTTTGCTGGAAACGCGACTACTAGTGCCTGTTCTGCACTACTAGAACTTGATACCACGGCTCCAAATAATGCCAGCTCTTTGGCCTGGAGTTTAAGCTCTCCTCAAAATGCCTTAACAGTAAATAACTCATGGACAGTTTCAACTTCTCCAGACCTTGCAAGTCAGCGAGTTGAATACTTTACAGATAACGCTTGTTCGGTCTCAGCGGGACCTAGTGTTGCTAAAACCGCAAGTGGTAGTACGGATAGTTTTACAGGTGTTGATGGATCGACTTACTATTTTCATATAGTAAGTATCGATGATGCAGGAAACGAGTCAAACTCAGCTTGTTCAAGTGGTATGAGACTTGACCAAACACCTCCTGCGGCAGCGTCAACTCTAAGTTGGGCCCAAACTTCACCAACAAACTCAACCAGTGTAGATGCAAACTGGGCAATATCTTCATCAAGTGACCTTGCCTCACAAGCAATAAATTACTATACAGATGCAAGTTGTTCTACCCTTGATAGTGGACCACTTGCACTTACGGCAGCGGCCACCACTCATAATTTTTCAGCAAGTAATGGAGTAACCTATTATTTCAAAATAACTTCAACCGACCAGGCGGGAAATACTACTGATAGTGCTTGTTCCCAAGGTTTAACTATAGATACCACACCACCTGCAGCAGCTACGAGTATTGCTTGGACTGAAACTTCTCCACATAATGCTTTGACCGCAACTGCCGCCTGGACAGTATCAATTGATACAGATATTGCTAGTCAATCAATCGAGTACTTTACAGACTCCGCTTGTTCGAGCTCTACGGGAACAACTGACTCTTTAGGTAGTGCAACCGCAACGCACTCCTACACTGCAAGTGCCGATGGAAATTATTACTATCAAATTACGACTATTGATAATGCTGGCAATCAGACAGATTCTGCTTGTTCTAGCTTGATGGAGCTAGACACCACCGCTCCAAACCTTGCCAGTAGTTTAGCTTGGACACAAACATCCCCTTATAATAATACATCTATCGATGCTAATTGGGTTATCTCTACTTCAGGGGATTTAGCATCACAAAACTTAAAACTCTATTTGGATAATAGCTGTACTAATTTAAGTACAACTGTGGGACTGACCTCTACAGATAATACCTATAATCATACAGGAAGTGATGGAAATACTTATTACTTTATTATTGAGTCCATTGATGATGCTGGAAACTCTAGCAACACGGCCTGTTCTGCTGGACTAGAAGTCGATACGACGGCTCCTGTTGCTGCTGCTTCACTTGTTTGGAGCGAAACTTCTCCTAATGCAACCTTGAGCGTGAACGCGAGCTGGACGAAGTCAACTTCAACAGATCTTTCTTCTCAGAACTACGAAGTGTTTACGGATTCAAGTTGTTCTACTTCAACAGGAACCACTGGAAGTCTTAATAATACTGCAACGACTTTTCCATACACCGGTGTGGATGGAACCACTTATTATTATCAAATTACATCCGTTGATGATGCTGGAAATACCACCGCCTCGCCCTGTTCCGCGGCCA
>JBFKKF010000129.1:0-5821 GCA_041631355.1 Bacteriovoracaceae bacterium
CTTAGGGCCACTCCCGCCTTGTCCCTCCAGAGATTCAGTAAAACGATATAAAAGGCAAAGCTCATTGCGTTTATCCATAATTAACTCTCAAAGTATCCAAAGTCCAAACTCATTGAACCACCAGGTAATAATAAAAGGTCTATCCCAATCGGAGTTGACTGAATCTCAGACTTATTCTGATCCAAAGACTTTATAAATGCAAAGTTTTTAGAAGAAATAATATGTACCTTTTTCTTATAACTTGTTGGATTATAGAAGTGAACTCTTCTTATTTCTTGATAATTTAATTCATACGAGTTTGACAGTCTATATTTCCAGAAATACTGAACACCACTTTCCGTTTCAACTTTTAAGTACCTCACTCCAAGATAATCAATCAGTGATTTCCAAAACTTCAATTGCTTACTGGAGTTTACCTCGGTTAACTTTTTACCGTCATAGGTGATCAACACCCCCTCTCCCAGAGAAGCTTTTGTTACAGTTGTGAGATAATTAATCTTTTCTGTGTCAATGGAATTTTCAGCGAAAAAAACTTCAATCTTATCCTTAAGCTTACGATGCAGCCCATTTGTATCAAGAAAAACTTTTTTGCCATTAATAAAGTACTTTAAAATTAAGTTTAACTCATTCTCAGTCAATTGATCTCCATTAAAAAAACAAATGGATCTATCCTCAACGTCCTCCAAGTCTGAAGTACTTAATTGACTAAACTTATACGTCCAAGGAAACTCTTCATTTAAAAATGTTTTTAATCCACTTACCGAAATATGATCTCGGCTCTTTTCTAAACTCAAGTTTTGGTTTGTGTAAAGGTTAAAAAAGATTAAAAAGTGAAAACCACTAGACTCTCCAGAGTAGAGTCCATCATTTAATTTCTCTTTTAAAAAAGATGTTGTGACATAGTCTTTTAGAGCTTGCCCAAAGACTCCAGATTTAATATTTGGTCCCAAGAGCACACTGGAGGGAATCATGTTTAATATTGCTGAGTTCATAAGGTTTAAGAAATAATCCTGTGAATTTTCCCAATAAAAACTTGTTCTTTTAAACAAGTCGAGGGTTTCACCTCCTAAAAAAGCAACAGGAAGCTCTCCAGCTAAGCTCCCAGCTAAATACTCTTTCACTGATTCTGTATAAAGTGATTTAATTAAGCCATTGTACTCAACTTGTAATTCCTGTTCATACCGGCCATTTTCTATTAATTTCTGAATCTTTTCAGGCTCTGAGTCCTGCAGCTGCTTAATATACCTATTGAACCCTCCTAAAAAAACCTTAGAGTGGTCCTCAAAGAAAGAAACAAGCTTTTCATTTTCAAACCTGTGACAATCTAACATATAGACAGGTGAGTTAATTCCCGCCTGACTAAGAAAACTCCCAAGCGCCTTTACATAGGATTGAAAAGCTTGAAAAAGTCTCGGATCAAAAAAACTATACATTTTATTAACCCGATTGCCGTCATCAATCACAACAACTGCTAAATCATTGCTGTTATGTGCAATATTTCTAGCTAAATAGGCCGGAACACCACCGTTAACTAAAAATGGACTTGGAGTTACCGGAAGTAAATAGACCAATTCCTTTCCTAGCTCTCTTGCATAACCTTCGAGTCTTTTTAAGTCTGCTTCTGGCTTATTTTGTCCAAAATCGTATTGGTTTTTAAATTCTCCGTGTAACCCCCAATTAAGAGGAACAAAGATTGGATAAGCACTGCTGTACTCCTGTAATTTTGCTTTCCACAGTGAAGGAGAAGTTCTCCAGTAGAAAAACCAATTTTCACCAGGAAAAACGGCATCACTTTCTTTTAATTCAGGTGTTGTTAACTGCTCCAAGCTTATCTCCCGCCTTTAAATAGTATTCTAAATAAAAAAACACAGTGTTTCCAGCAGTATATGCAGAAATGCAACTCCGAGTCATTTGAATATTTATAGCTTATAGGCTATAAGATAGCGTTATTTACACCAAAGAAGGAAGTTAAACACATGTGGTATTTTACTGAAGAAGAAAACGCCCTTAGAGAAGTTGCTCGAAACTTTGCCCAAAATGAACTAGCACCTGTTGCTGAAAAACATGATCACGATGAAACTTTTAACTTACAAGCATTTAAAAAAATGGGGGAACTTGGAATACTTGGTATTACAGCAGATCCTGAATATGGTGGCGCGGGCCTTGGTGCTACTGCAGCTACAATAGTTATGGAGGAGTTCGGTAAAGCTTGTGCTGGATCTACCCTCTCCTACCTTGCCCACTCTATGCTATGTGTGAATAATATCAATACCAATGCCTCAACTGAGCAAAAAGAAAAATACCTTCCCAGATTGATTACTGGTGAACATATAGGGGCCATGGCCATGAGTGAGCCGGGACATGGTTCAGATGCTGTTGGGATGCAGTGTAAAGCTGTGCCTAAGGGTGATTACTACGAAGTAAATGGTAATAAAATGTGGATAACCAACGCTCAGTTCGCTGATATTGTTTATCTCTACACAAGAACAGGTAAAGACAAAAAAGATCTCACTACTTTTATTGTTGAAACTAAAAATACCCCAGGATTTTCTGTGTCTAAAGAAATCCACAAAATGGGTATGAGATCCTCTCCTACTGGGGAATTATCCTTTGAAAATGCCAAAGTTCCTGTTGAAAATAGAGTAGGCGCTGAAGGAGATTCCGTCCATCATATGATGAAAAATTTAGAAATCGAGCGTTTAACAATCTCAGGTATCTCATTGGGGATTGCTCAGGCTTGCGTTGATCAATGCATCAAGTATGCTAATGAAAGAGAACAATTTGGAAAACCCTTAGGTCAGTTTCAAATGATACAGAAAATGATTGCTGAAATGGCTTCTGAAACTGAAATGATGAGGCATTTTCTCTATAATACATGTAAAGAGTGGGATGCAGGTAAAGTCTCTAATACTGCTGCTGCCATGGTTAAGCTACAATTACCAAAAATGGCCACCAAGATTGCATTAGATGCTATTCAAATACATGGAGGTTATGGATACTCGCGAGAATTTCCACTTGAGAGAATGATGAGAGATAATAAACTCAATGAAATTGGCGCAGGAACTAACGAAATCATGATATTAATTATTGCTAAAAACCTAATAAGTCAGGCACAATAGTATTATGAGTAAAAAGATCCAAAATATTTTTATTGTTAGTAGTATTTCTGAAGATGTTGAGCTTTTAAAGAAATATGTTAAAAATTTTAACGCAAATGTTTATGACTTTGAAAACGCCAACTCTGCACTAAATAGAATTGATGAGCTTTCGCCTGACGTGATTTTACTTGAATTTCAGCTTGATGATATGACTGGGCCTGACTTCATGGTAAAGGTAAGCGAGAGGCTTCTGCATAACCCAGACTGGCAAGTGTATTTAATTACAGACAAAAACTATACTGAGGAAGAACAGGCCAGCATGCTTACCCTCGGAATTACTCATATCTTAAGAAAACCAGTTGATGAGCAAACACTACTAAAAGCTCTTGCTGACTATTGAGAATATCATACGCAAAAAAAGGGACCCGTTAGGGTCCCAATATTAAAAATATTTTTATAAATAATTATAAAATATCTACGTTAACGTCTGCATCCACGTCTAGTTCAGGATCAACGTCAACATCAACAAGATCGTTATCTTCGTCATTATCTTCGCTTACTGTTGTATTATTACTATTAGTTGTTGTTTCGCTTCTGTCATCTTCATTAGCTTTTATTAAAGCCGCAACAGCTACTACTGCTAAAATAGATGCTAGAATGGCTCCACCTGAAACTGCTGCCCCACCAATGAATGAAGCACCTGTTTGGTAAGTTTCACTCATAAATTTTGCTGTTTCCTCAGCTACTGTCTGAGCGTCTGCATTCTGTGCTCTTAAAGCATTCATCATAATAGCATATTCAGCTCTAGCCTCTTCTGAAAGAAGTCTTGAGTGAAAAAAGCTCTCAATTTCCTCAGTTGAAACACCCTCTGCTTTTAAAGCTTCAAGGTCAGAAATAAAAATAGCTTGAGCTTCCGAAGCTTCTACGTTTGCGACAGTTACATTATACTCAAGCATGTCAAATGCTTCAGTCATTGCACTATTGGAAACGTTAGCCAGAGCAACTTGATTAAAAACTAGTGTGTAAGCGATTACAACATTTAACAATTTAACAGATTTTCTAATGATCATAATTTTTCCCCTTAGATATGATATCGAGGATGCATTAATACAATCGGTCTAACATAAGTACAATTTACTTTTTTACAATTTGTATAAATTACTACGAAAATTAAATAGTAATAGAGTTTTTTCCAAAGAAATGACTTTCAATAGCTTAATATTTAAAGAGTTTTTCCGATGGATTAACCTAGATCTTATACTTTCCAGAACAGTGAAAAAAGTACATATCTCTCATCGCATTATTGCTGTTCGCATCACTTCCCCCTAAATAAATAGATATATGATTAAATTGACACTACTTACTCTCACCCTACTCTACAACTCACTTAGTATCAGTTCTGTTACAGGACTTATTAGTGCCAAAGAATATAAGACATCGAATCTGCAGTCTATTAGCGAAGCAAAGAGTGTCTTTAATAAACTCTATCGCAACCGCAAAGGTTGGTCTCAATGCTATGACAGGGCCCATTACTGGTCATATCAAATGTATAAGAATAACAATATCTACTCTGAAAAGATCTTTATCTTCTTTACTAAGAAATACACACGAGAAATTAATGGACGCTGGTGGTTTCACGTTGCTCCTGCTTTATATATTCAAAACAAATTACACGTTTTTGACCCTGAGTTTCTAGGTGAGCCTGTCCCCTTCGAAGTCTGGAAAAATGGTGCGATAGATCACGCACACTATAAATTAGTACCAATCAAAAAAAGGTTAACCAAGCAATTAAACTACAACCGCAATCAATTAAGTAAGTACACTCCAAACGAAGGTCAGTATAGATATTGGCAACAAAAAATAAGCCAGGTTAATCAGCAATTAGATAAGCTTTTAATTAAAGATACCAACTTAATTCCTGTCACCAAAGAAAACTTTCCCTATAATAATATGAGAGAAATTTTAAGTTTGAAGTGTAGAGAAATTGACTACTACTCCCAACTCAATCTAAACAGCCAAAATGATTACTGCTATATCATGCGTACGAGTATGTACTTTCTCGCTCCTAAAGATATAGAGAATTTCGAAAAACAAGCCTTCTTTTCCAGTTCATTTAATTACAATAGGGTTTTTTCTTCATTTAAACGCGGCTTCTGGGGTTACTTTCCTTACTAAGCACTAATTTTGGCATCTAAATTGCGGCTACCTAAAGTAAGAAGGTATATTAATGATGAAAAAACAATTATTTATAGTTTTGTGCCCGTTTATATTTTGTACGGCCACACCTGCTAGTGACCAACTTTTAGGCAAGTTATCTAATAATAAAGAGGGTCCAAGTAGACTTATTTCTTTAAACCACCAAATTGATTTATCCCGGCGATATACAGAAAATGATGCTCATACCTTAACAGAACAGTTTCGGGCCAGCTCCAGTGCCTACCTCCAAAATACGAATCACTTATGTGGAACTTCCTATGTTAGTCTTCTTGCCCGAGACTTTTCTGGGACATTAGATACAAACTTAAAAGACAAGCTATTTTTACTTAGAATTAATAACCAAATTGATGATCTGTTACTAGATATTTTAATTAAAAGTCTTCAAATTAATAAAGTGAATCGAGCTGAAGCTCCTATGTTTTTTGAGTCTACAATGAAATCTAAAGTCTATCCAAGTAACAGTTTTAAGAAAGCGGGTACTCATCAAGCGAGAATGAGAGTTAGGC
>JBFKKF010000130.1:0-5798 GCA_041631355.1 Bacteriovoracaceae bacterium
CGGATTGCGGTCACTAAGTCTCCAAGGAGGATAAGAGATGAATCAAAAAAAGCTCGACTATTTTAGAGATAAACTTCTCAAGGCCAGAAATGAAATTATTAATAGTGGAATTCTTAGTAATTTCGACGACTTGAAAATTATTTCAGATGATCTAGCGGATGAAGCGGATTTGGCCAGTAATACCATCAATCAACAGGTTAGCTTCAGTATCAGAGAGAAAGAGATGAATAAACTCAAAAGAATTGATTCAGCTCTGGGAAGAATTGAAGAAGGAACCTACGGGGTTTGTCTTGAATCTGGAGAAGAGATAGAAGAAAAAAGACTTGAGACTCAACCATGGGCAGAATTCTGCCTTGAGGTAGCTGAAGAGCATGAAAGAGAGTTTCAACAAAGATATCATCGTCGCGCCTAATTAATTTTTAAATAAACTATACGGCCACCTTACGCAGGTGGCCTTTTTTATACTGTTCGCTGTTTTTTAAATAATTTTGTGTTATCAACACCACTATGAAATCCAATAGAAGAGAGTTTCTAAAATTTATCGGCGCTAGTGGAATAAATCTCACAGTCCTGAGTAATTTACAATCCTGCCAAAAGTTATTTATCACTAATACTTTTCCAAGTCTCAAAGATGATGTGGTTTTACTTCCAGGTCTTAAATATGAAATATTAATCAGCTTTGGAGATCCATTAAATAACTCAGACGTTTTTGGTTTTAATAATGATTATATAAACTACCACCAAATTGACCCAAATGAGCTTATTATGTGGGTGAATCACGAGTATGTTAATCCCCTCTTTGCCACTTCTTGGGAGAGAAGCAAGGAAAATATCGATAAAGAAAAATCATTAGTAGGCGGAACAATAGTTAAAGTAAAAAAAATAAACCAAAGCTGGAAATATATTAAAAACGATCCAATTAATAAGGCAATCAGGGCCAATACTAAAATTCCTTTTGCTGGTGGTGTTGAAGTTGCTGGAAGTGAAGTCAGTGAGGGAACCTTGGCCAATTGTGCTGGGGGAAAAACACCTTGGAATACTTTTTTAACCTGTGAAGAAAATTACGATGCTTCTTACGGAGAACGAAAAGCCAATAACAAAATTAAACCATCAAAGCTTGCTTGGGAAAAATTTTACCCAAATCCTCCTGAACATTATGGCTGGGTGGTTGAAGTTGATCCACTAAGTGGTAATGCTAAAAAGCATATCAATCTTGGTCGTTTTGCCCATGAATCTGCCACCTGTATTACCTCCAAGGACAACAAAGTTGTCGTTTACTCCGGTGATGATCATAAATTCGAACACCTTTATAAGTTTGTCTCCGAGTCTAGTAACAATTTTGAAAAAGGCACTCTGTACGCAGCTGATTTAGAAAACAATAGATGGCTTCCAATTGACCTGAAAAAGTCTCCCGTTTTAAAGCAGCACTTTTCAAACCATACCGACTTAATGATTAACACCCGAAAGGCGGCTAAGATTTTGGGTGCCTCTAAACTCGATCGACCAGAAGATATCGAAATCCATCCACATACAGGGGATGTCTATATCTCGCTCACTAATAACGAGAAGAGAAACAATTATTATGGACAAATCCTTAAGCTCTCTGAAAAAAATAAAAATCACAGCTCTCTTGAGTTTACTCATGAAAGTTTTGTCATGGGAGGTGAATACTCCAAGCTTAGTTGTCCCGACAATTTGGCCTTTGACCTAAATGGGAACCTGTGGGTAACCAATGACATGAAGGGTCAACATATTGGTAAAGCACCTTACGAAAAATTTGGAAACAATGGCCTATTTGTCATTCCAACGGTGGGAGAAAGGGCCGGCGAGGTGATTCAAGTGGCTTCAGCTCCTATCGATGCGGAATTTACTGGTCCGTGTTTTTCTCCAGATTATAAAACTTTGTTTTTATCAGTTCAGCATCCTGGTGAAACCACCAAAGATATTAATCATCCAACTAGTCATTGGCCAACGGGTAAAACCCCGAAGCCCAGTGTTATTGCTATCAGTGGTCCTGAATTAGAAAAATTAACTCAACGAAAGCTATCATAATTTGTAATACTATTCATTATAAATTAAGAGTAAGTAACTAGCGCAAACCTTCTTTTTCATTGCTAATTCCAAGCTTTCTAACTAAGCTATTTAAATGATAATTCACATTAAATCCAAACAAATTATATTCAGTGCACTGCTTTTACTCAGCACATATACTCACGCTCAAGTCTATGGAAGGCTTAAAGCAAATATTATGAGTGCAAGCAATGCGCTTAACACCTTTAATAATGTGAATATGGGTGCTGCCACTGCTGCCACCAATACTGATGCTTACACTGGTGAGACCGGTGATAGAAGCACATTTCAGGTCGTGCAATCTCGAATTGGTAGTAAGTTTAAACTAAATGAGAAGGTGAAAGCATTAATCGAAGTTGATTTTATTGATTTCTCGCAGACAAGTCCTACCACTACCGTTTATCCCAGGTTACGTAGGGCCATGATTACTCACCAAGTAACAGACAAATTACAATTACAAATGGGACAAGACTGGGATTTATTCTCCGGGCTTAATCCTAAAAACTATAACTATATTGGTAATTACTTTAATGCTGGAAATATCGGCTTTATGAAAAATCAGTTTATCGGAAGTTACCAATTGAACTCCCAGGACAAACTTTCTTTTGCTATTTCTCAAGCGGGAAATAGTTCAAACCCCACGGAAACAGAACTTGAAAATGAAAATAGAATCTCACTCACTGGTGTTTTTGAAAAAGCATTAAAGCACGGCCTAGTTCAACTTGGAATTATTTCAGCAACCAGAGACTTTCAAAACAAAGAAGAACAAATTTGGGGTGTCAGTCTAGGAGGCCAATACAAAGTTGGAAGCTTAAATATTACAACTGAAGTATATAATGGTGAAGGTTTGAATAAGTTGGCCCTACTCTCTCTACAAAATAATAACTTTGCTCATGAGTATGGTGGATATTTAAATAGCCAATATCAATTTTTAGAAGAAAGTTTTTTCATCCTAGGGTTTGGTATGGCAAAACAGAAAATCCTGGGACCAGTACTTATGATAGCGCCAACTCTAAATTTTCAAACTTAGGTGCAAAATCAAATACCATATACAAGCTAGGCTACACTCAAAAAGCTGATCAAGTCGAATATTACTCAGAACTCACATGGTATAAAACAGAGTATGAAGATACTTTTGATGCCACTAGTATTGAAATAGGAACCCTATTACATTTTTAATGTGTCGTTACTTTAAAGATTTTTCCACCGTCAGTTGAAAAGTATACGTAATCATCTGGAGAAACGACAATATTTCTCACCCGCATGTTTTGCTTCTCAAAATGTCTGGTTTCTTTTTTAGTCTTTGGATTGTATTGATTTAAATGAGTTAATTTAAGAGCTCCACTCAATAAGCTCCCTTTTAAATTTTGGTATCTATCACCTTGGTATAGAACTAAACCGCAAGGAGCAATACTTGGTACGTAATACTTAATCGCTGACTCCATACCTTGCTTCTCTCTTGCTTCTCCAACGTAGAATGGATTCCAATATTCTTGTCCTTGAGAAACAATCGGCCAACCATAGTTAGCACCTCTTTTAATAATATTAATTTCATCTCCCCCACGTGGACCATGTTCCATCTCGTAAAGAGTCTTTGATTTTAAATCGTAAAATAATCCTTGGGGGTTTCTATGTCCATAACTCCAGATTTCAGGTTGCTTTCCTTTTTGTCCAAAGAATGGATTGTCCTCCAGGGCCTTGCCCTCATCAGTTATGCGGATGATTTTTCCAAAATGATTCGTTAAATCCTGAGCGTTAGGCCGATGACCTCTTTCTCCAATGCTTAAAAAAATATTTTTCTTTTCCGTAAATACAATTCGCGAACCGTAATGCCTTCTGGTGTCTGCATTTCCAACCGCCACGAATATATCTTTAAAATTTAGAAGTTTATTTCCCTCTAATATTCCATACCCTAATGCAGTCTTCGCCCCATTTTTAGCCTTCTTAGAGTAACTTAAATATACTCGTTTATTCTCAGAAAAATTCGGATGAAGTTTAATATCTAACAATCCTCCCTGCCCTCTGGCATAAACAGCAGGAGCACCTGGGACACTAGTCACTTTTTGGGTTTTCAAATCCAGCAGTTTTAAGTTTCCTTCTCTTTCAGTATAAATCATGGTGTTAGCATCAATAAAGTCCATTCCCCACACAATTCCCTGTCCTTCAACAACCAATTTATTAGTGAGTGCAAAAGCAGATTGAGACAAAAGTATAAGAATTAAAACCAATTTCATCTAAGACTCCTTTAGTGAATAATTGAATCCTTGAAAGCGCATTAAGCTTACATAAACAGACCGGGGAAGGATGCCTAAAAACTTTACAAAAATGGTAAATAGAAATGGGAAAGAATAGAGAACTTTTTTCTGTGCGATGGCCTTAACCATTAAGTCTGCAGCTTTGTCTGCATGAGTTAGAAACGGCATGGGATGGTGATTCTTTTGAGTAAGTGGCGTATCTACAAAGCCAGGAGTTATACAGGTAGTATAAATTCCTTTATCAGAGAGATCAATCGCATAAGACTCACACAGCCTTTGCACGGCTGCTTTAGAGGCACTATAAGCTGAAACTCCAGGAAGACCGCTAAATCCCGCAGCACTTCCAATCCCTACCAATTGTCCCCCACCATTTTTTAACATATACTTTATGGCCGGCTCAAATGTATTGATGACTCCCCAAATATTAATGTTTAAAATTGCACGAGAGACTTCAAAGTCTGGAATCTTTTTCTTTTTAGCGTAACTTAACCCTGCACAGGCAATTACCAAGTCCAGGCCATTTTGACTGGCAAAATCAGTAATCACTTCATCCATGACTTTTCTATCAGTCACATCGGCAATATAAGTTTTTAAGTTTTCATGCTGAATTTCATCAAGCTTTGCTTGATCTCTCCCACAAATGGCCACTCTATGTCCCAAGGAGAGATATTTTCTCGTTAAGGCGAGCCCAATCCCTGAGCTTCCTCCGGTAATAAATACATTTAGTGACATGAGCTACCGTTATGATCTTTCTTATTCTTATTTTCTTTGAGCTTATTTAACCTTGGAATTAACTCTTCCTTATAAACCCCTTTCAAAAGAATAATAACGAGAAAAACTGCACTTAACTGTTGCCACCACTGTCCTGAGTGATCATGGTTATGGAGCATCTCGCTAAGCTTTAAAGTGAAATAATTGCTATACATATAATCCGCAATAAAAGAAAAAATTAAAGCAACTACAATAATAGAGAAAATATTAATTAGGACGCCTTTCTTACCAATATACTTTTGAAGAACTGCAATATTAGAAATATTGGTTGCAGGACCAACTAGTAACAATAACAAGGCACTTCCCGGGGATAAACCTTTTAACATCAATGAAACAGCTATGGGAGTAGAAGCCGAGGCACAGATATATAGAGGTATTCCAATGGCCAAAATTAAAACTCTATTGCCAATCATACCGGTGGAAGTAAAGAAATTATCTGGAACTAAAAAATCAATTAAGGCGCCTAGCAAAATCCCAATAGTAAGCCAACCTGAAATATCATCACTTAATTTTCCAAAACCATATTTAAAAATGCCTATAAATTTATCTTGAATTGAAGAGACCTTAGTTTTATTACTGCTACAACAAGACTTCTTTTCCTCTTCCTTTTCTGACTCAGGCAAAACAAAATCATTAAAGTTAAATTGTAAGATTCCCGCAACAAATGCTGAAACAAATGCTGCAACTGGTCTAATAATCGTC
>JBFKKF010000131.1:0-5775 GCA_041631355.1 Bacteriovoracaceae bacterium
GAGAAACTCGAGATCCTTTTTCAGTAAAGATGACTTTCACTAGAGCTGCCGCTATAAGCCTACCTCTGGATTCAAAACGCTGCTCAATATAAAACCAACCATCGTAATGACCTGCAAGCTTTGTTTTTAAAGTAAATTTTTGAAATAATTGTAAACTCTTGAGGTAGGTAATACTTACTCCTCCTACTACTCCATATCCCCATCCCATTTTCTTTGCCATCTTAAATAGTCCGGTACGCACACTTAGCCTTGAGCGACCAATATCCATAAGAGATAAAAATCTTCCATTATTTAAGTGAAAGTTTAAGTCCAGGTCATTTGGCCACACCCTTAATGAAACCTCTTCCGTGGAGTTAAACTCAAGTGGTTTTAAATGGTTGCTGATAAAAGTATGGAAAAGAAATCTAAAAAATAAATTCATAGTAAACTGCTCTAGATAAGATGGTGGTAATCATTTAGCAATTACAGTAGAATTTTCTCACTAGAATGTAAAATATAGGCTCAGTAAAATATGTTAATGAATAAATTATTAATCGTGATCCCATTAGTTTTCCTCTACTCAGCTGTTCTTGCTGCAGAGTTAAAAATTGAACCTGTCTATGGCGTAGAGAGAACCCAAAGGGAATTCCCTGCACCCGCGAGATATAAAACAGAGACTTTTTTTGGAGTCCGAGCCCTCTACGGAATTCCACTATTATCAGCTGAATTAGAACTCAACCAGTCTTTTGACCGGGAAGACTTTCCAGAGCAAGACTTAGAAGTGACCTACAAATCACAGAAGGCCATGTTTGGAGTAAGGTCATACCCTATTCAATCTGAATTTTTTGGTGGTTACTTACGTGGTGGGGCAAGGGCCAGAAAAGACTCAAGAGATATAAAAGAAAACGGTGTAACGAGAACTGAACATGATGCTCTAACCTTTGACCCCTATGCTGGAGCAGGTTTAACCTTACGCTTTGGGAATAATTTTGCACTAAACGCTGGTGCTACACTTGTCTATAACAAAAATGCTTCAGCTTCAGAGCAATATGATACCCGTTATACCTTTAGTTTTACCATTAAAGCAGGAAGTCGTTAGTATTTAAACTGTTCGTTCCTTCCTAACATGTTATAATTTTCTAAATTCATTTTTAATTAGGAGAGGTTCATGAAAAAAGTATGTATTATTGCCGGCAAGAGAATTCCATTTATGCGATCCAGTACTCATTATATGGGATTAAGTTTAAGAGAGCTTATGAAGCCAGCTATGGATGCACTTGTTTCTGAATTAAGTCTCGAGGGTAAGGAAGTTGGCGAGGTTGCTATGGGTGCAGTTAATAAGCATGCCTATGATTTTGCCTTGGCCCGTGAAATAGTAATGGATTCAAAACTTTCACCTCATACTCCGGCCACTGATATACAAAAAGCATGTGGTACCTCTTTAGAGAGTGTTATTTTAATTGGAAATAAAATAGCACTGGGACAGATTGAATGTGGAATCGCCGGTGGAGCAGATACCAACTCTGACGTACCTATTGAATTTAAGAAAAAATTCTCTGACAGAATGTTAAGACTGGCCGCCGCCAGAAGTATGGGAGAAAAATTTAAAGCATTAGCAGGTTTTGGCCCAGGAGAATTAATACCGAAACTACCTGCCATTAAAGAGCCAAGAACCGGTAAAAGCATGGGGGAATCTTGTGAGGATATGGCCAAGACTTGGGGGATCTCTAGAGAAGCCCAAGATCAATTGGCCTTCGAGTCTCAAAATAAAGCTGCTAAAGCTTATGCAGATGGTTGGTACCAAGATTCCGTGGTCGAGTTTAAAGGCAAAAATCAAGATGGTATTCTTAGACAAGCTCCTTTGGAGAAACTTGCCAAATTAAAACCCGCATTTGATAAAGAGTCCGGTAAAGGAACTCTTACAGCTGCTAATTCCACTGCATTAACCGATGGGGCCAGCTGCGTATTTTTATGTTCTGAGGAATATGCAAAAGAAAATAATCTTAGCCCTATGGCGTACTTAACTTATGCACAATCTGCTGCAGTTAATTATGTAGATGACGAGGGCTTACTCATGGCCCCAGCTTATGCTGTTCCTAAAATGCTTAAGAAGGCGGGACTGACACTGCAAGATTTTGACTTTTATGAAATTCATGAAGCATTTGCTGCACAAGTACTGTGTACCCTCGAAGCCTGGAAATCAGAAGAGTTCTGTAAAAATAAACTAGGGCTAGATAATGCCCTAGGTGAGATCGACTTTAATAAATTAAATGTAAAAGGTGGTTCATTGGCCCTAGGTCATCCCTTTGCAGCAACCGGCGGACGTATTGTCACGGGCCTTGCTAAATTACTACACGAGAAAGGTTCAGGACGTGGACTTATTTCAATTTGTACTGCTGGTGGTATGGGTGTCACTGCAATACTAGAAAAATAAAACGACTTAGACAAAACGACAACTATGCCTCTAAGAATTTTGACGTTTAATATTCATAAAGGATTCAACTGGAGTAATACTAAATTTACTCTTAAAAAGTTAAAATTTGCCTTAAGCCAATTGCATCCAGATATTGTTTTCCTACAGGAAGTGGTAGGAGAGAATCAGTTTTTAGAACACAAGTTTGATCACTGGATTAGTAATCAATTTGAATATTTAGCAGAAGACTTATGGCCAGTATTTTCCTATTCTAAACACGCTATTTTCGATCATCGGCATCACGGAAATGTTATTTTATCCAAGCTTCCCATTACCAATGAAGAAGTCATCGATATTTCTCAAAATAAATTTGAAAAAAGAAGTGTTCTTTTTACTCAGCTTGAATACAACAAAGAATTAATTGATTGCTATTGCGTTCATCTCAATCTGCTCCATCGTCACCGTAGAAAGCAGTATCATGAAATCAAACAAATTATTAATCAAAAGTCCCAAGAGTCCAAGTACACCATATTAGCCGGGGACTTCAATGATTGGAACAAATCTGCTTCAGAGCATTTTTCTGAAGACTGTAATCTAAGTGATGCGCATAAAGTACACAAAGGCAGCTATGCTAAAACTTTTCCTGCAGCATATCCAATCATGCCACTTGATCGAATCTATGTTCGAAATTTTAAAATTAGTGATGCCCATGTATTAAACAATGCCAAATGGAAGCATCTCTCAGATCACCTTCCATTATTTATCGAGGTTGATTTAGATGATAACTAACCCAACTTCAAAAAACAGACTTATTCTCATTAAAAATGGTAACCATTTCTTACATGCCAATTTAAAGTTAATTCAATCTGCAAAAAGATTTATTCTCCTACACACCTATATTTTTGAGGACGACGAACTTACAGCTCCAATCATACAAACCTTAATCGAAGCAAGTGAGAGAGGAGTTAAAGTTTTTATTCTCGTTGATGGGTTTGGTTCTAGGGCCTTCCCTCAACGGACTATAGACAGATTCAAGCAAGCGGGGATTTTCTTTGACTTTTTCATGCCACTTATTCGATTAAAAAATATAGGCCGAAGACTCCACCAGAAAATGCTCATTATTGACAATAAAATTGCAATAATGGGAGGTATAAATTTGTCAAAGCGGTTTAACAACCCCCAAGAGCCATGGTTGGATTATTCCTGTTGTATTGAAGGAGAAGAAGTACATAATTTATACCGTAAAGTGATTCATCACTATTTAATGAACTTTAAAAAGCAAAAAGACCTTTTAACAAGTTTTAGTAAGGAGAGACATTTTTCTAACTCAAGAACTCTGGTGAAAACAAATGAAAACGATTTTATACATCACAAGCAAGAAGTTTATCACAGTTATATCAATGCCATTGCTCACGCTCGCAAAGAAATTACGATACTCGCAACATACTTTATTCCCGGAAAGAAAACTCTTAAACAATTAAAGAAGGCTGCTCATCATAACGTTAAGGTAAAACTCATATTTGGAGGATTCTCGGACCATCCTTGGGCACGATTGGCTTCAAAATACCTCTATGAGTGGTATTTAAAAAATCATATCGAAATCTATGAATGGGATGAATCAATTATTCATGGGAAATTGGCCCTGGTAGATAATAACTGGGTAACCATTGGGTCTTACAATCATAATTTTATTTCTCGCTATAGAAATGTTGAACTAAATTTTGAAGTTATCAATAAACAATTTGCCGCTACAGTGAGAAAAGAATTTAAACACATCTTGGAAAAATCTCGAAAAGTCGAGCTAGATGATCTGCAGTTTAATCTCTCTAGTCGGATAAAAACAACTCTAACATTTTTACTCTTAAATATTATCACTTTGTTTTCTATCATCTTTTTATTTAAAGAAGATGAGTCTAAAGACTATATTCTTAAGTAATTTATTCCATATAAACTTCATCATCTATAATTGCTCTTGCAAAAAGAGCAGTATAAATACCAAATATCCCTACCCCAATCAGCATTAACAATATACCAAACACCTTACCCGCTGCACTAACAGGGACCACATCGCCATAGCCGATAGTGGAAGTGGTAGCAAAGCTCCACCAAACAGCATCAAGATAACTTGTTATATTTGGATTAATATCTCTTTCAAGAAAATAAATAATGGTAGCAAAC
The DNA here is from genome assembly GCA_041631355.1 of Bacteriovoracaceae bacterium. Classification (GTDB taxonomy): domain Bacteria; phylum Bdellovibrionota; class Bacteriovoracia; order Bacteriovoracales; family Bacteriovoracaceae. The sequence goes on from JBFKKF010000131.1 coordinate 4,571, forward strand.
ACAAAGACAATAAAATTTCCAAAAATTGAGACTGTAATAAAAGGTACACTTAAAAATAGGCGAAATAATAATCGAACAAAGTGTCTAATTTTAAAAAAAATAATTCTCATATGATCATCATAGAGACTATCTTTAAAAAAATCTAGTATTCATTAAGATAATTCAAAAAGTAAAAACTCTAAATTTTCTGACTCACTTATTTTTAAATGACCTTCTTCACTAAGCCCAAGTCCGTCTCCGGCCTCTAATTTTTCCTCTCCAAATAAAGCACTGCCTTTGAAAATGTGAACCCAGTAATGCTTGCTTTCATTAAGCTCAATATTTTTGTCCTGCTTATGGAAACTTCCAAGTGACAAAGTCATATCCTGGTGTATTTTAGCGATATTTTTACCACCTGTAGGAGAAACTAGTATGGTGAAATCATTATCTTTTTTATCAAATTTATAGTGGTCATATCGCGGTGAAATACCTTTAACATTAGGTTCAACCCAAATTTGTAAGGAGTGAGTTTTGTGCTCTTTATCAGGGTTGTATTCCGAATGTAAAATCCCAGTACCTGCACTCATTATTTGAATCTCTCCTGGACGGATAACGGAGTGATTGCCCAGAGTATCCTTATGTTCCATCGCCCCATCGATAATAAAAGAGATGATTTCCATATCTCGATGAGGATGGGTGTCAAAGCCCATCCCCTCATCAATAATATCATCATTAATAACTCTTAAACTTCTAAAGCCCATCCACTTAGGATCAAAGTAAGAAGCAAAGGAGAAGGTGTAGTTGGCATCTAGCCAGCCAAAATTAGCCTTTCCTCTCTCGTTTGCTTTTCTTACTGTCTTCATCTTGCTTTACTCCTATTTAACTACAAACTTGAAATCAACAGTTACTTTATTATGAATCATTTTATCGCCAAGCCCTTTGAAGAAGTCTCCTGATCCATAAATCATTCCAAACTTTGTTCGATCAAAGTTCAGAACTCCTGAGTAAGCATCACCAGTTTTTTTAACCTTAAACTTAACTTCGTTGGTTTTACCTTTAATCGTTAGATCCGCTGTGACCTTGTTACCTTTAACCGATTTAATTTTAAGTTTTGAAGTGGGATACTTATCAACGGCAAAAAAATCATCACTTTTCATATGATTTAAAAATTTTGTTTTCCATTCTCCTGATAAGTCTTCGTTAGTAAAAGATTTCATGTCCACCAC
>JBFKKF010000132.1:0-5772 GCA_041631355.1 Bacteriovoracaceae bacterium
ATCTCAATGATCATTTCAACAGCAATCGCTATATCTACCCTGACAACTAAGCAACACTATAGTTATGATATTATTACAGGCTTTATTATCTCATACTCGCTTTTCATCTTTTTTGATAAATTTTCTGAAGTCAAAACTGTGAGTAAAGATCAAAAATTACAAGAATCTAATCAGATTACAGATTAAGATTCTTCTTTGTAAACTCTTCAAGTTTTTGAGCTGTTACATCTTCTGGCTTCCAGGCAGGAAAAATATCTATATTAATAATCCTCCACCAGTTCTTAACCAGACGTGTATGGTTAGAAAGGGCCTTGCCATTATATTTTCGGCTAAAATAGCTACCCCACAGGCCATTAAGAGTCGCTGGGATAACTGGAACCTTACTCTCTTTGAGAATAGCTTCGATTCCAGGTTTAAACACTTGGATCTCTCCATCTCTTGTGATTTCTCCCTCTGGGAAGATGCAAATCACATCACCTGCGGCTAAAGCATGCTTAATCTCTAACATGGCATTTTCTAGGATTTCTGGATCTTCTTTTCTACCAGCAATTGGGATTACTTTTGCATCTCTAAATAAAAAGCTAATAAAAGGAAGTTTCATAAATTTATAATACATAACAAAGCGAACAGGACGTCTAATTACAGCGGCAATAATCAACCAGTCGATAAAGCTTTGATGATTACAAGTAATAATACAAGCTCCATCATCTGGAATATGATTATGGCCATCAACTTTAATCCTATACAGAATACGAGATAAAATCATAGCGAAAAATCGAAGTAAGAACTCAGGAACGACCGTATAGATATAGATTGCAACTAATAAATTTAGTCCAGACCAAACAGCAAAAATCTCTGGAATACTCAGTCCTATCCCATACAGAGCAGTTAATAAAACAGATGAGACTACCATGAAAAGTGAATTTAATATATTGAGTCCGGCTATGGTTTGAGATCTTTCCCCTTCTGGAGCCCGGTACTGTATAAATGTATACAGGGGAACTATAAAGAATCCAGAAAAAACCGATAGCATAAATAAATCAACTAATACTCTCCAGTGAATAGGATATTGGATAAACTCTAATATACCAACATTTTGCAGCTGTAATTGTGGATCTCCAACTAAGAATAAGTCAAAAATAAACAGTGACATGCCCAAAGTTCCAAAAGGAACAAGGCCTAGCTCAACTCTTTTATGACTTAGCTTTTCACACAGCATGCTTCCTACACCGACTCCTATACTAAACATAGCAAGAAATAGAGTTACTACTGACTCATTACCTCCTAATACAGTTTTGCCATACGCTGGAAACATGGATAATAGCGCAGCTCCTAGAAACCAAAACCAAGAAATCCCAAGCACAGCTAAAAATACACTTTTAATTTTTGCTGTGACTTTTACAATTTTCCAAGATGGGTGAAATAAACCCAAACTAATATTTAAATCTTTATTAGCAGCTGGGATGCTTCTTACTTTATAACCAAATACTGTTCCGATAATAGCAAACACAATGACAGCAATAGCAGTATAGGCCGTCCCTAGCTGGTCAATGCCAATTAACGCCCCACCCAGTATCGTTCCTAAGAGAATAGAAATGAATGTCCCAGAGGATACAAGAGCATTCCCCTGAGTGAGCTCGCTCTCATTAATTAGTTCCGGTAAAATTGAATATTTAATTGGTCCAAAAAATGTGGACTGCAGTCCCATAAAAAATAAGGTGATCAGTAGCAAATAGACATTTTCAGATATAAAGCCTATGGCACCGACGCCCATAACAATAACTTCCCAAATCTTAATTGCTCGAATTAGCGAATGCTTTGGATACTTATCACAAATTTGTCCTGCCATGGCCGAAAACAACATGAAAGGAAGAATAAAAATACCACCACAAATGGCCACCATTTGCTTTGGATCAAGACCTGAGAATTGATAAGAGCGAAAAATAATCAGAATAACTAAAGCATTTTTAAAAACATTATCGTTAAACGCTCCAAAAAACTGTGTCCAAAACATTGGCCAAAATCTACGGTCATGCATTAAATGCTTTTGATATTTCATTGATAATTCCTTTAAGCTTAGTTAAATTCTAAAGTTAAGCCTAAAAGAGATCAATGCAAAAAGAGTTTCTCTCAACTATTGTTCTGAGAAATGCTTAATAACCAAATCTACAAGCCGAGAAATATCTGATCTCATCATCTCGCAGGGCCTGCCATTTTGACAGATCGCTTCTACCAATGATTCGTTCCCCATAACTAATGCTTTGTGAACAATCTGAGTAAAAATGGTTCTTACTGCCCATTCAACGTCTTCATCATTAGCATTAGGAAATTTGTTAGCAATAACCTGATGAAGAAACTCTCCTCCGGGAGGACCCTTGTAAGTAAAGCTTTCCTCGGAAAAGACCAGATTATTTTTAGTGGCTGATATAACCAACTTAAAAGTCGTTCTCAAATCTTTCCCGTTAGCTACTAGGTGATCAAATACAGCAAGGGAGAAGTCATTTATTGATTGATTTTGGTATTGTTCAAATAATCTACCTATTTCTGAATGCATTCTAGAAATGCTTAGTTTAACTGTCTCACGGTAGAGGTTTTCTTTATTTTGAAAATAGTAGTTTACGGCCGCAATATTAACTTCACAGGCCTTTGCGATCTCTCTAATACTAACCGCATCGACGCCTTGATCAGAAAATAACTTGTGGGAGATATTAAGAATCTTATCCTTAGTCGTTAATTCAGTCATGATAGTACCTCAGGTTTAGTAACCTCAACATCTGTACCATGAAATATACCATCATCCAATGGCGCTGAAGTCTCTTCAATATGACTGAATTCTGAGCGTTTAACCAGCCTCCACCTTTCAAGTAATGCCATCCAGTCCTCTAAAATAGCATAGGCACATGGAACCCAAATAAGGGTAAGTATTGTCCCTGAGGTAAGTCCCCAGGCCATGGCCATTGTCATAGGAACTAACATTGCATCACTTCCTCCGATACCATAGGCGGTAGGAATGAGTCCTGAAATAGTAGTTAGTGAAGTAACAAGAACGGCCCTTAATCTCATTCCTGATGCTTTAACAAGAATTTCATGGAGTTCATGCTTTCCCTCTTCTTTCATCTGGTCAATAAAAGAAATAAGGACTATTCCCGCATTAACAATGATGCCAGATAAACCAATCACACCGATCATGGCCAAAAATGAAATTGGCTTATCGTGAAAATAAAAAGCAATTGAAAAGCCTATCAAACCAAGAGGGATCGTGGTCATAATGATAAATGGTCTCAAATAAGACTTGAACAAAAAAACTAAGAGAGCAAATATTCCCAATAAGGCCAATACTAATGCTTCCATTAAAGATTGCATTGATTCCTTGGTTGACTCTTCTTGTCCTCCAAAGACTAATGAAACATCTTTGTGATCGACTTGATACTTTTTAAAGAGCGACTTCAATTTTTGATTTGCAACATGACTTGTTATGACTGATTCATCCACATCGCCGGTTAATCCTTTAGATAATTTAAAGTCAAACCTTTTAATCTCTAATTGCCCCTTGGTTAATTCTGTAGAGGCAACTGTGCTTACAGGAACGAGATTTCCCATTCTATCCATCACTGTAATTGATTCAATATTATTCTTATCAACCCTTAAATTATCTTGATAACGAACTTGAAGGTCAACTTCCTTATTATTTAATATAACTTTTGAGATCATCGTACCTGAAAGAGCCGTTCTGATGGCAGAACCTATGGCATCAACACTTAGCCCCAACTGATCCGCTTTATTATAATCAATATTAACCTTTATCTCTTCTTCTCCAAGGATATCATTTACTGCCAGGTCTCTAATACCTGAAACCCTTTCTAAGTCATTTTTAATTTTATAAACAAGTTTAGTTAAGCTATTTTGATCATTTGATCTAAATGTCGCATTTATGGCCTCACCAACTGGCGGACCATTGGCCCGAACCTCAAAGGTCAATTTCTTAGCGTATGTAGATTTAATCGTTCTCATTCTTGTTAGAAAGTCTTCATAATCTACATTATACTTAGCATACTGAGAGGCGTAGATAGTCAAAAATCCGTGATTATCACCGTTAGCACCTTTTGGATCTGTTGGACCCATAGAGGAGATACCTGCCCGAGCAACAATTCCACGCTGCCAGTCCCCAAGTTCTTCAATAAGTTTTTCTTGAATATTAATTAACTCCACCTGGGTACGCTCTAAGGTTGTTCCCCTTGGCATTTCTATTCGAGCAATATAAATTTCCGTTTGTTCTGCAGGAAAAAGAATAAATCTATTTCCAAGTGTCATCAGTAAGAATGAGCCTATAAGGATGGCCCCAAAACCAATAAAGACGAGATAGCGGTGATGAACAAATTTATTCATCATCAATTCAAACTTGATAATAAACTTATGAAACCAATCATTTTTGATCTCAGTATGAGTATGTTTATTTCTCCCTGTAAATCGTAGACGCATAGGAAGCAAGAAAAAACTCTCCCCTAGTGAAATACACAAAGAGATGGTAACTACTACAGGAATCCATTTTATAAATTGTCCCATAACCCCTTTAGTGACTAACATAGGTAAAAAGGCTGCTATGGTTGTAAAGGCCGTAGCAGAAATAGGAAGCCACAGCTGCTTTACAGATATAAAAGCCGCTTCCAAAGGTGGTAGTTGTTGCTCATCCCTAATCCTTACAAAGTTTTCAGAAATAACAACAGAGTTATCGACTAGCATACCAAGCGCAATTACAAGAGCAAGAATAGTAACAGCATCAAGGTTCATACCAAATACCGGCATAAAACCAATAGTCGCCATCACAGCAAGTGGAAGAGATAAAGATGCCATAACTCCGACTCTTCCCGGTAGAAATAAAAACAAAAAGACCACGACCAAGACTAGTCCGGAGATAGCATTAGAGCTTAAAATTTCTAGTTTATTTTTTACTTTAACCGCTTCATTATTATAGGTTTCTATAACAAACTGGTCTTTGTAGTGAGTTTTAAAGTCCTTAACAATACCGCTAACTTCTTCAACCAGCTGAATAGTATCTGCACCCGCTTTTTTTGTAACAATTAATAAGGTCGCCGGCTTACCGTTATAAGTTGCCAAAACTTTTGCATCCTCACTTCCATCAATTACTTCGGCAACATCTTTAAGTAAGATCTGTTTTCCGGAAAAATTGGATCTAACTACGAGATCAGATAGCTCATCAACGGAGCGGACTTTCCCTTCAACCCTAATTAATCTTTTTTTGCCAATATTTTTTAACTCCCCACCAGGAACGTCAATATTTCTTTGTTTGATTTTAGTGAGTATTTCCTCAAGCCCAATATGAAGAGCTTTCATCTTCGACTCATCAAGACGGATATTAAACTGGCGTTTTAAAAATCCAACTAAACGCACATTCTTGACCCGCTTTGAATCCTCAAGTTCCTCTTTTAACTGATCGGCCATAAGATCTCTGGCGCGATTGGTATTATCTCCCAGTACCGCTAATTCAATGGCCGGAAACTCCTCAGAGTTAATCTCCATATAGTCTGGATCATCTCTAAGATCAGGAGGTAGTGTATTAACCGCCTTAACAGCTTTTTGAAGCTCATCTAATACTTCATCCTCGTCCTCATTATCCATATCAACACGAACAAAAATTGTGGAAAGACCCGATTTAGAAACAGATCTTACATCTTTTAAACCTGAAACCTCTCTAATTTTATCTTCAATAGGTTTTGTTATTTTTGTTTCAATATCTCTGGCCGTGGCACCGTC
>JBFKKF010000133.1:0-5748 GCA_041631355.1 Bacteriovoracaceae bacterium
AGTGCAATAAACTCAGGGGGAATTCTAAGTGGCTTTGCACATAATGATACGGTCATAGGTTCATTCCTTGATGCTGGATATTCACACGGATTTATAAGTACAGGTTATACTAGTGATCCGAATCGTAAATTTTCAATTGGTAGTGCTAATAATTCGGATTATTCATCAGCTTCATATGTTCCGCACTTTGTAATCGAATCTGATGGTACAGTTGGAATAGGAACGTCAAATCCAAACAACTCTTATGACCTAAACGTGGCGGGGAGTGTATCTATTGGTGGACAGCTTGATATTGTTGGAAGTTACAAGTCTAATTCCCTTTCAGGAACGGGGACGAGATGTCTTCAAGCTGATGCAAATGGGATCATAACTGCTACGGGAACGGGATGTGGAAGTGGAAATGGTGATATAACAGATGTAGTCGCTGGAACTGGTCTAACCGGTGGTGCTACTACAGGATCAGCTACACTAAATGTAAATGTAGGAATTGCAGCTAATCAAATTGTACAACTTGATGGGACGGCAAAACTTCCAGCCGTTGATGGATCTCAGTTAACTAACTTACCAACCCAAAGCGCAAGTGGAGCTGCGGGAGGAGATCTTGCGGGAACATATCCAAACCCAACTCTTTCGACCACAGGAGTTACAGCTGGAACTTACTCTAAGGTAACAGTAGATTCTAAAGGTAGAGTAACAACTGGAGCAAATATAGGAGCTGCAGATATTCCAAATCTTGATGCTAGTAAAGTAACATCAGGAACCTTTAATGCGGCAAGAATTCCAAGTGGAACTGATGCTACAAAACTTCCTCTTGCTGGCGGAACGATGAGTGGGGCTATTGCTATGGCATCTAATAAGATAACCGGGCTTGCACCGGGAACTGTTTCTACAGATGCCGCGACTAAAGGGCAAATGGAAACTTATGTGGATGCATCTACCTCTGATATTAAATCTACCACTGCAGGAACTTATGATAGAGATACTATGTCGCTTGAAGCGGTGAAGGGACGAGTGGATACTTTAGAGACGAAGATCGATAATATTGCTTCATCAGTTGGGGCATTTACATGGAGTGTTGTTAGTACTGATGCGACGCTCGTAACTGGTAACGGTTATGCTATTAACGGAGCAAGTGTTTTAAATCTAACGATGCCAGCATCTTGTAATGCAGGTGAGAAAGTAAAAGTATCATCAGCTGGATCGGCAAAAATTTTAGCTAATACTTCTCAGAAAATACTATATCTTGGCGAACAAGATGCTTTGACTATTTCAGGAATTGTATCTTTAGAATTTACTTGTGTTGCATCTAACTCGCGTTGGATCGTTACTGATATGTCAGGGCCAGGAACAACAACAGATGGAGACTTAGTTGTGTGTGGTGGAGTTGGTGACGGATGCTATGATAGCTCATCAGCAACAGGGGCTGCAATTGCAATTACTCCTTCAGGTAAAACATTAGAATATGTTCAGAACAATAATGGCTTTTATATTTGGAAAGAACTTAATGGAACTAGAGTACTTAAACCAACGGGCTTGGATGAATGGCAACGAGCATTAACTTCTGATGGCAGAGGGTATGCTAGTTACTTTAACGGATATAACCACATAAAGGGAAGAGTATGTCCGGATGCAGTATATATTAATGACACTGACAAGTTTAACACAACAGCGTGTTTGTACTATGATGCTCTTAATCCTGCTCAAGCTTTAACTGCAAACGGTACAGACGGTGTAAACGGTATTGGAACTCATGGAACTACACAAAAATGGTACTTCGGAAATGTATCCGTGTGTAATGCAAAAGGGATGAGACTTCCTGTTTATTATGAAACACAATCTTACCAGGTAGCGGGGCATGCTTACTATCCATCTGCGGTTGATGGAACACCCCCTGTTACAGACGCTCTTAACGGGATTCCTGTAGAAAGCATTCTTTGGAGTGCTTCAACCTCTAATTATAACAACAGCAATTATTATTGGAGGAGTAATGGTGCTGGAAGTCAGGGACATGGAACAGCTACAACATCGTACTCGATCCGCTGCGTCCTTCCTTAAAGTGCTAGGAGACTTTTGCTAGCGATGGTGCGTTATCTTCTTGATATTCTTTAAGTTTAGCTTTGGTATTTAATCCAAGCTCACTTTACTTCATTTAGCTTATTTGCTATCTTGCGGCATTCATTAAACGAACTTTTTGTAAGAGTTTGTTCAGACAAGTCGAGAAGAGGAGGAGTCACCGGAACGTACAGATGGTACTTGAGGATGACGACGACGAGGCTCGACGAAGTATGAGCAAACTATCGCAGAAAGTACATAAGAACCAATAAAAAGGGTGAGCTTGTGGACCAAATCAAATTAGACGATATCCAAACGTTGGATAACGGATCGAAACTAGTCGGTGGACTCGAATTTCCAAAAAGAAAAGTGTGGGTAAAAACTTACGGTTGTCAGATGAATTATCATGACACGGAAAGAATTTTATCTCATCTGGAGCCACTTAATTTTTCTCTAACGCAAGAAAAAGAAGATGCAGATTTATTATTATTTAATACCTGCGCCATTCGTGATCTTGCCAACCAAAAATTTTACTCCCATTTAGGATCAGCTAAACATCAAAAGGAAGCGGATAAAAACCGTGAAGTTAAAAGAGATATAAAAATTGCGGCGGGTGGGTGTATCGCTCAAACAGAATCTAAAGAGCTTTTGAAAAAATACCCTCAGCTTGACTTCGCTTTTGGAACAGATGTTGTGGATAATATCGGCGAGATGGTTTATCGCGCTTATTCAGGTGATAAAAAATTTGCAGTCACTAGTTGGGATAGAGCTGATAATTATTCCATTGAAACGAAAATCACTCATGGATCTCCTCAGGCATTTGTTAATATAATTAAAGGATGTGATAAATTTTGTTCTTATTGTATTGTTCCTTTCACCAGGGGAAGAGAGAAGTCACGAAGAGTTGCAGAAATTGTAAATGATGTGGCAAGACTGGTTAATTATCAAGGAGTCCAAGAAGTGACTCTTCTTGGGCAAAATGTAAATTCTTTTGGAAAGAAAAATGGTGAATCACTTGCTGAGCTTATTTTAGAACTCGATAAGATCGATGGCCTTGAGTTGATTCGTTATACCACCAGCCATCCTTATGATATCTCAGATGAGTTAATTGCGGCCCATGGAAAAGCAAAAAAATTAGCAAATCATCTCCATCTACCAGTTCAATCTGGTTCGAATACAGTACTTCAAAGAATGCTTAGGCAATACTCTATTGAGCACTACCTAGAGCGATTAGAAAGATTAAGAGAAGCTAACCCTGATATTGTGATTTCCACAGATATTATTGCTGGCTTTCCAAATGAGACAGAAGAAGAGCATAGGAAAACATTAGAGTTACTAGATAAGGCCCAATACGATTTTATTTACTCTTATAATTACTCGGCCCGTAAAGGAACGAAAGCTTCCAAAATGAAAGATATTCTTACCAAAGATATTCGGGGAAGAAGACTTCGAGAAATCCAAGCCCATCAATTGAAAATTCAAGAAAAGGTCAGACAAGAGATGGTTGGTAAAACCTATCGCGTTTTAGTGGAAGGATTTGGTAATATGAAGGGAGTGAAAAAGTGGAAAGGAAGAACGAGTTGCTTTAGAATTGTTCACTTTGAAAGTGAAAACACTGATGATAATCTTTTATGGCACTGGGTGGATTTAAAAGTGACTTCGGCCACAGCTCTTTCTTGCCAGGGTGAAATAGTCAGAGATTATGGCAAAAGCGTAACTACGCTTCACTAGAAGGAATTTCCATGCCATTAAAGTATGCCCTGCGTACTACATTGTTTATACTGGGTTGGGTTAGTGTTTTACTCGGGCTTATCGGCGCCATTCTTCCTATAGTACCCACAACACCTTTTCTGATCTTAGCGGCTTATTTCTTTTCAAAAAGCTCTCCAAGGGTGCATTCTTGGCTCACTGGATTACCTTACTTTGGAAGTGCTATAATGGACTGGGAGATGTATCGAGTTATCCGCCCAAAGGCCAAGATAATGTCAGTAGTGATAATAGTGTTGGTTTTTGGGGCGAGCATTACTTTTACTTCGATTCATTGGGGATTAAAAGTAATGTTAGTTTGTATTGCAAGTATGTGCATCGGATTTATTGTCACTCGTAAATCTGGACTCTAAGAAAGGAGTTAAAATGAAAAAGCTAATATTCATTTTCTTTTCAATTTATTCATTTGGTCTGTACGCGTATATTGATCTTAATTTGGGGTACTCGTTTTCAATGAGAAGAGTGGATGGGGTGGAGACTGAAACTAACCCAGACCCAGGTGCTGCAGTGACGACCTCTACTGGTTACCAAGTAAACCTTGCTTGGTTTATGTGGGAGTATACTGGACTCGACTTAAATTATAGTCATACAACTGAAAGACTACAGGATAATAGGGAAGTTGCTACCAATGATTCTTCAATTACGATTAAAGAGATAGATAGTACAGTAATTACAGAAGTTGCAGGTATTGGAATAAGACAAGCCTTTGCAAGTAGAAAGTCTACAATTATTCCCTCTCTGGCCATTGGTTATGCACAGTACACTACCTCCGGGACCGCAATTTACACCTTGGATAATGGGGGAAGTGAAGCAGAGCTAGAAATTGAGCAAGATAAAGAGGTGTTCTCTTCTGGTTATGCTGCCTTTTCTTTAAGGTTTAGGTTTACTCAGCTCATGGGGTTAACCTTAGCCGCGAAAACGATTATGCCTGACTTTGATACGGAACAAGCTGATAATAATGTGACATACTCTGCTGGGTTCTCGTGGATCTTTTAAAAAGTATTATTCTGACGGTTTCAATGACATGTTTAGTTTCGTGCGCCAAAATAAGTTATGTGGCCAAGCAAGGAGTGGGACAAGTTTCGCTAGAGTGGAATGCTAGGGATAATAAAGATGTTTTAAAAGATAAAACTGTCTCGGAAGAATTTAAGCGGAAAATTCGTATTGTTGAAAAAGCAAAAAAGTATTTTTATGAGTACTTTGATCTCCCCTCAACGGATATTTATGATGAAACCACATTTTTAAATCAAGATGCAGTGACCTATCTAGTAATTCATTCCCCCGCCAATGAGATCAAAGCGGTTAAAACGAATTTCCCAATAGTGGGAAGTTTTCCTTATTTAGGATTTTTCTCGCAAAAAGATGCCTTGGAATTTGCTAAGGATAAACAAAGTTCTGGCTATCATACTTTTCTGCGTCCCGTATATGCTTACTCAACACTTAATCAATGGATTTTTGATGATAATATTCTCTCCTCATTTTTTACTTATTCAGATGAGAGATTGGTTGAACTCATTTTTCATGAATTAATTCACACAGTTCTTTTTATAAAAAATGATGTAAAGTTTAATGAGAACTTTGCTAATTTTGTGGCCCAAAAACTTCTCATTGAATACCTAGGTAAATCACCTAAAGCGGTAGAGAATGAGAGCAAGCAACGGGAAAATTCAAAAGTCTTAATGCAAGAAATTATAAAAATGGGACAGGAGCTCAATGAAAAGTATAAAAGCTCTAAAAACCATACTGAAACCTTAGAGAACTTCCTAGCTCACTCTTTTACTCCTCGAGTAAAGCAGGTGTGTAAGAGATTGGCGCTAAAATCTTGCTGGCCCCTTAAGGGAGATTGGAATAATGCTCGTTTTGCAGCATTTAGCATCTATGAGTCAAAGCAAGATGAAATAGAAGAAATATACGGATTAAAACAGATGA